>WUAK01000037.1 GCA_009827205.1 Phycisphaeraceae bacterium
GGGGCTGCCCAAGGACGACCCGAAAAGAATCGAGAACTGGGACGCGGCGCTCGATCTGGCCATCACGGTCCCGACCGGGATCATGGAGGCAGGCAACGAGCTCCTATCTATCTATGAGAAGCTCGCGCCCATCTGTAACAAAAACCTCCTGAGCGATCTCGCTGGCGCAGCGGCACTGGCCGAGGCGTGCATCAAATCAGCAGGTCAGAACGTGCGCGTCAACGCGGGCATGCTCACAGACAGCGCACGCCGGACGGACATCCTCGATGACCTGGCGCGTCGGCGCGACAACGCTGCGGATCGCTGCGTCCTGGTCGAGAAGGTGTGCGGGTCGTGAGCGGGAGTCCGCAATCCGAGTGGTTCGACAAGAGGGGCTCGCGCGGCAAATTCCGGGACGCGAGTGAGCAGGACGAAGGTCTGCGGTTCGAGTGCACGCTGTGCGGCCAGTGCTGCACCGGCCCAGAGGGATACGTGAATTTCACGGACGAAGAAGGCCGGGCGATGGCGCAGGAAGTCGGGCTCACCTATGACCAGTTTTTGGATGAGTACGCGCACGACACGCCCGCGGGGCGTTCACTCAAGGAGCGCAAGACCAAGTTCGGCTATGACTGCATTTTCCTCGACAGGAAGACGATCCCGGGCAAGGCGGTGTGCGGCGTGTACAAATCGCGCCCGCTCCAGTGCAAGACGTGGCCCTTCTGGGCGACGAACCTTTCAAGCGAGCACGCCTGGCGAGGCGCAGCGACGGGCTGCCCCGGTATCGATCGGGGCCAGAAGGTGATCCCGCCAGAAGAGATCCGCATCCAGCGCGCCAAGGTGCGGATGTGAGCGCACACTCCGAGCTTTGTGCCGGCTGGCTCGATGCTGCGCGCAGAACCGAGATCGAGTGCGCAATCGAGGATGTGCATCGGGAGATCTCAGAGCAGATCGAGTCGCGGGATCCTGTCTGTACGGCTTCTGGGCGCTGCTGCAACTTCGAGCGGTACGGGCATCGGCTCTACACGACTGGGCTCGAGGCTGCGCTGACGCTCGATCGGTTGCCGACCCAGCGGGCGCTCGCGGCGGGCGATGTCGATCGGGCGCTCGGCGAGGGGACGTGCCCGTTTGTTGTCGATCGTCTCTGCGGCGTGCACCCGGTCAGGCCCGCCGGATGCCGGGTGTACTTCTGCGACCCGACTGCGGACATCTGGGTGAACGAACTCGCCGAGTTCGCGTCTGATCGGATCAAACGCATCCACGATCAGTTCGGAATCGAGTACCGCTACATGGAGTGGCGTGCGCTGCTGGCGATGTTTGTGGACTCGGGGCTCGTGCGTTCGCCTTCAAGGTCTGTTGGGTTTGTACCGAGCGATCCCTTTGTTGAGATCAGCGTAGACCGAGCTTGAGTCTTATCAGTCTGGCGAGCGCCTTGCCGTCGGGCTTGATGGACTTCTCGAGCCTCGGTGCGCGGGTGAGCACCCCCGCGAGCATGCCGCGGAGGGCTGCGAGGTGCTTGGTCGGCGCGAGGCCGGCGAGTTTGTGAGCCCAGAGCCAGCCCATCAGGATCGCCGCGAGCCCGGAGCCCCGCTTGCCGTGACGCTTTGAGAGCCAGACCCAGTTGCGGGTCGAGCGGAAGAGCCACTTTGCAGTCTTTGTTTTGGCGATGGGTGAGTCGTGCCAGACTTTGAACTCTGGGGTGAAGACGACCTCGTGCCCCGCGGCGAGGAGTTTGAGGGCAAGGTCGGTGTCGTTGCGGTAGAGGAAGTAGCCCTGCTCGTAGCCGCCCACTTCATCCCAGACTGATCGGCGTATGACGTTGCCCGAACCCATGTCGGGCCAGCGAGGAGTGCGGGTGTCTATGCGTGAGAAGGGCCACTCGTGCTCACCGGTGCGTGGGTGCTGACGGTGCATCATGACGCCCGCGATGTCGGGCCTGCGAGCGAGCGTGTCGATCACACCAGCGAGCGCGCCCTCGTCGGGCCAGGCGTCATCGTCGAGGATGAGCACCGCGTCGCCCGAAGATGCTGCGACTCCCCGGTTGAAACCCTCGACGCCGAGGTTTGAACCAGTGGGCACGACTGTGACATCGGGGAATTCGCGCTGAAGACGTGTCGGCGTGCCGTCGGTCGATGCGTTGTCCACGACAACGATCTCGCAATCCTTGCCGGTCTCGTCCTCACGGAGCATCTTGAGTGTGTGCAGCAGCTGATCGATGCGGTCGCGTGTCAGGATGATGATCGAGAGCGAGGGCCTGGGGGCCGAGAGCGGCAATGCGACGGGCTCACAAGGAGGCGCTTCTGGCGGCGATAGGGTCAGCATCAGGAGCGGGCGGAGACTTGAGGCCATAAGCCCAAAGAGTGCTGCGAGACGTTCGAGCGAGCGCAGGCGGTGTATGCGGTACCCCTGTGGGCTGACGCACACGAGGATCCGGCCCGCGGCCCAGGCATGCGGGTGCGCACGCGAATGCACAAAGGCGAACGAGTTCGAGGGTGTGATCACCAGTCGGATAAAACCCCGGATTGCCTGCTTGAGCGAGCGCGCGGGCTCTGGCGGTCGCTGCTTGAGTTCGAGTCCGACGTCACGCAGGAGTTTGCCGATCGCGGGACGCTGATTGCGAGGCACCGGTGCGTCGGCGTGCATCTCGGCGATCCCCGCGGCACTGGACGGCGCGCTGGGCATGATCGCGCGGAGCGCAGGGTCGAGCGAGTGCCAGGGCCAGAAGCGCCGGCACTTGGTGCGCTCGGGCGCGGGCTTTCCCACGAGCTGGCCAGCCGCGGCGTCGCGGAGCCCGCGGATGTGCAGCTGCGCGAGGTCGTCGTTGCCGATCATGATCTGTTCGATCGCCAGCGCGATCTCACGCGAGGCGCGCTTGAGCCGGGCGATGGGGCCTGTCTTCGTCATCTGCGCGACGCCGACCCAGTTGCGCGCTTCGTAGTAGCGCGCCCAGGTTTTGAACCGGTCGAAGCGGGGGTGTGCGCACCGGGCCTTGGGCTCGGCGGCGATCGTGCCGCCTGTTGTTCGAGTCAGCGCGAGGCACCACATGACGTCATCGCTGTGGATAAAGGTGTCTGGCATCTTGCCCGTCTTGCGTATCGCGTCAGCGCGGACAAGAGCGCAGCAGGCGGCGACGTAGTCGATCTTGCCCCCTTCGTCGCTCGGCATCGCGGCGCGGAGGCGTGCGGTCTTGCGGTCGATCCGCCCGCCGCACTCGAAGACCTCGCCCGACTGTGGGTCCATGATCGCTGGGCCGACGGCGACCACGGATTCGTCGTTCTGGATTGCGTTCAGCAGATGGGTGAGTACGGGCGGGTCGAGCCTGACGTCGGAATCGACGAGCCAGACGAAGTCAGGATCGGATCTGTTGAGGGCCTGCTCGATGCCCGCGTTGAATCCGCCGCTGCCGCCGCGGTTGGTCGCCAGTTGGTGGAAGGTGATCCGCTGGCCCGATCGCTCGGCACTTTCCCTGACTGCGGGGACGCTGGCCAGTGGAATATCGGACCCATTATCAACGATAAGAACGCGGAGGTCGCATGTGGAGGTGTCGAGTCTGCCAAAGTCACCCAGCAGGGCTTCGAGGTCACCCGGCCTGTTCCAGGCGGGGACCACGGCCTCGATGACGGGCCTTCCTGGGGTCTTGTCCGTGACATGGTCGGTCTGGGGTGAAGTCATCGAGGCTGGCCGGGTATCCTTTGACAAGAGAATAGGTATGGCTGGACGCGCAGCGTAGTCATGTGTCCGGGTGGGTGCCTGTTCGATTGGAGCACGACCGATGAATCCGTTTCGAAAGGCCCGCCGAGGGGCAGGCCAGGCCGACGCTTTCGATCAGAACCAGTTCCAGGAACTCGAATCGAGGATTCTGCTCTCGACGTTGTTTGGGGCCGAGCTGCCTGATCTGAATGACCTGGAGAATATTGACAACGTCATCGTGCGTTTTCAGACAAACGTGGAGGGACCGGACGGGTTTGGCCACTTCGATCTGGAGCTCTTTGTCTCCGACGATGGGGACCCGGTCGGCACGGTCGAGAACTTCCTGACTTATATCCGCGACGGGCAGTACGACGGCGTGTTCTTCCAGCGCTCGCAAGCGCTCGACGGCGACCCGGACAGCCCGCCCGACATCATCCAGGGCGGCAGGAACAGGCTGGACGACGATACCGGCGCGGTCACGATCAACCAGTCGCGCGACTCGATCGATGATGAAATAGGTCGGGAGAACGACGAGCGCACCATCGCGATGGCCAAGACCAGCGCAGCAAACAGCGCAACGAACCAGTTCTTTTTCAATCTCACCGATAACGAAGACGTGCTCTCACCCGATGTGCAGCCCAACGGCGGATTCCCCGTGTTCGGACGCGTGCTCGACGACCGCTCGTGGGATGTGGTGACGACGATCGCCGAGCTGGACATCGAGGATCTCAGCGGCTTGCTTAGTGATCCGGTGTTCGGTGGTGGCGCATTCCGGTCGACTCCCGTGACCGAGTCGTTCGACGCAGACGCGGAGCAGTTTACCGACGACATGTTCGTGACGATCCTCGACGTCGAGATCATCAAGCCCGAGGGTGTCCGCGCGTTCTTCGATCAGTCGGTGTACATCTCGGAGGGGTACAAGAACAACCGCTCCGATGAGGTGCTGACGGTCACCAACACGAACGACGAGGAAGCCGCGGTTCAGGTCGTGCTTAGGTACGCCACCGGAGAGGACCGGGATCTTGTTGTTGACTTCGGCACGTTCGAACCCGGAGAACAGAGGCAGCTCCAGTTGAGCGGCCCGGGTGGTATCGACGGCGTGATCGGGTTCATCCCGTATGCCGTTGAGGTGCAGACCGCCAGCGAGGACGTGACGAGCGTGCCCGTGACCGCGACGCTGACTCGTAACGACTACGGCGATCAAATCGACGGCGTGGAGACTTTCGCAGGCGACGGCCTCTTCAATCCCGAGGCGATCGCCGAGGCGGATCGTCTGAATGACCTGACGGTCTGGACGTTCGCAGACGGTGAGCGTGACGACGAGAACCTCGAGACGTTCATCACGTGGGTCAATCTGACGGGCGATGAGGGCGAGGTCACGATCGAGTTCATCTTCGAAGACCGCGAGTCGACGCAGACCGTCAATGCACGGACGCTCGGTGCGTACCGCCGGGGTGGTGTGAACGTCGAGGGAATCGGCGAGAGCGTTCTGCCTCAGGGCGCGTTCAGCGCGAGAGTGACATCAACCGTCCCGATCGTTGCTTCGATGACGACATTCAGGCTCAATAACTCGAACCGAGCGGATTCCGGTGCTTCGATGGCAGTCGGTGCACCGGGTGACGCCGGGCCGCGGGTGGCGCTCGCAGACGTGCGAAGGCTTGAAGGGGGCTCCGGTCAGATCTCGGTTGTCAACCTCGGATCGGTCGAGGCCGTTGTTCGGTTCGACTTCTTCGATAACAACGGCAACCAGCTCACGAGTATTTTCAACCGCATCGATGCCGAGAGGCGAGAGCTGTTCGATCTGGACACGATCCCGGGCACGACGCTTATTGAGGATCGCGCGTACAGCGTGCTCGTATCGGTTCAGGATGGTGGACCCGACATCGCAGCCGGTTTCACGTCGTCGAGCAACAACGGCGGGACGGGCGAATCGCTGCTCAGCTCGGGTGCGCGGAGCCATGTTTTCGCTGACGCGAGATTCAGCGACGAGGACGGTTTCCAGGAGGCGATCAGCATCTACAACCCGACAGATGCGGCGATCTCGTTCGACTACATCGCCAGTTTCGATGACGGATCGCGTCAGGTTGTGACACGAACTCTTGAGGCGGGCCGACGCACAAGCATCGATATCAGCAACGACAGTTCAGCTGACCTGAGTGACATCCAGGACAAGATCGGGCAGAACGAAGCGTTCCAGAACTTCGCTGTCACGATCACGTCCACAGATACGACGTTCACGTCCCTGACACGCATCAACGCGAACGGCGACCGTTTCACGGCGCTCGGCACAGTGATGGCCGGGCTTACGCCGCTCGACTGATCTGCTTTCGCAGGGACGCGGAGACTTCGCATGAACACGTTCTGGCGCTTTGCCAGAGAGATGCTGGTTGACCGGTGGACGCTTGCGCTGGCGCTGTCGCTCTCGGTCATCGCGAGCGCGGGGCTTGGTGTTGGTCTCGCGGGTATCGCACCGATCCTCAAGACGATGCTGCCAACGTACGAGTTGGTCGAAGGCCAGCGGGTCGCCGAGCCGACTGGTCTGCGTGATCGTGTCGCGGAGTTCAATACAAAGCTCGCAGACTGGCCGGTCGCTGTGCAGATCCCTGATGGCTGGATCAACCGGTTGCCGACCGATCCGTACAAGAGCATTGTTTACATCATGGTGGGCGTTTCTATCCTCAATATCCTTGCGCTTTCGGCGATGTTCTTTCATCAGTTCATCGCATTGACGGTGGTGTACCGTGCGTCCCAGCGGATCAGGGATCGCGCGTTCTCGCATGTGCTGAGCCTGCCGCTGAGCGCGGTGGTGATGGGTGACTCCTCGGATATCTCAAGGCGTGTCGTTGATGAGACCGAGCGGCTCGCCGAGGGCTTTACGGCGCTGGTGTCCAAGGCCGCGGCTCAGATCGGCAAAGGCATGGCGGCACTGCTGGTGGCAATCTATTTCGAGTGGCGCATCACGATTGTGTCGCTTATCATCGCTCCTATTCTCTGGCTTGTGATCCGCACGCTGAGCCGGAAGGTGCGCAAAGCGCGCAAGCGTGCGTTCAGGGGGCAGGCGGCGCTATTGAGCAGGGCGGGCAACGCTCTGCGTGGGCTGCGAGTTGTGAAAGTGCAGACGGCTGAGGAGCACGAGCAGCGTCTCTTCGCTGAGACCAACGAACAGGTGATCCACCAAATGTTCAAGGCGCGCACGGCAAGAGCGCTCTCGAGCCCTATCTCTGAACTCGTCGCGTTGAGTGTGATCGCGGTGCTCGCGGCCTTTGCCGCCAAGGCAATCATCGAGCAGCAGCTCGATCCAACGAACTTCCTGATTGTGATCATTGCTCTGGGCGTTTCCGCGGCCTCGCTCCGTCCCTTGACGGGGATCGTCAACGAGATCCAGGCCGCGGCCGCCGCCTCGGATCGGCTTGCTGAGCTGATGGACCTCGATCCCGAGCCGGGCCTCAATCCTCGCCTGCCTGAACTCTCAAGGCACAAATCCAGCATCGCGTTCGAGGGTGTGAACTTCACATACCCGAGCGCGGATCGGCCTGCGCTCATCGATGTTTCTCTTGAGGTGGCGCACGGCGAGCGTGTCGCGTTCGTTGGTCCCAACGGTTCGGGCAAAACAACGATTCTGTCACTCGTGCCCAGACTTCTCGAGCCAGGCTCGGGCCGGGTTCTTGTCGATGGGCAGGACATCACCGAGTTTGGTGTTGAGAGCCTTCGCCGGCAGATTGGCGCCGTGACGCAAGAGACGGTTATCTTCCCTGGGTCGATCCGCTCGAACATGGTTTACGGCTCGGTGGGGAAGACGGATGAAGAAATTGCGAGCGCAACGAAACGTGCGCACGCGGACGACTTCATCGACAGACTCGATCAGGGCCTCGACACACCGGTTGGCGAGCAGGGCCTGACGCTCTCGGGCGGGCAGCGGCAGAGACTCTCGATCGCGCGAGTCATCTTGCGTGACCCCGCGATCCTGATACTCGACGAGGCCACGAGCATGATCGATGCGGACAGCGAGGCGAAGATCGCTGATGCGCTCGATGAGTTCAGCGCGGGTCGCACGACGTTGATCGTCGCGCACCGGCTCAGCACGGTCGTGAACGCGGACCGGATCGTTGTGATGGAGTTGGGCCGGATTATCGATCAGGGCACGCATCAGGAACTGCTCGGTCGATGCGAGACATACCGTACACTCGCACGCACGCAGCTCGTCGGATCGGGCTGAGCCACTTCGAAACGGAGTTCACGGATGGCAAAGGGTCAACACCTGTCGGGCTATCAGCGCGGCATCGTCAAGCGTTACTACAACAACCTCGACAACATCACCATGACCAGGCTCCAAGAGCTCGTGTCTGATCTGTATCTTGCTGAGGGGAAGAAGGCAGAGAGTCTCTGGAAGAAGGCAGAGACTCTACTCGCAAAGACCGATGCGCGAGGTGCAGAGGTGAGGGCGCTGATCGAGAAGCGAGACATCAAGAAGCTTGCCGAGGTCGTGAGCGGTGCTAACTTTAAACAGCAGAAGCGTTGAACGCGGAGCCTTAATCCGTCAGCATGTTCGCGACGATCGGGATGAGCGTTCCGGTTGGCGGGATTGTCTGGTTCTGCTCCCCGAAATCTACAAGACGATCGGCAGGAACCCAGAGGGTTTCGATGTACTCCCAGTTGCTCGTGCTCGCGATGAGTTCGTCGACCTTGCGCTGCAGATCGAGCCTGACGACGATGTCGGTGCTCATCGCGAGGTGGTCATCGATGAGCCCGAGGATGCCGTGTGAGGTGAAGACGCCCTTGATGCCAAGCTCGTCCTGGCACTCGATCTGCAGCTGACGGATCACTGAGATCTCATCGAGGCTCGTGACATCGTGTGCGGGCGGATCAAGGCCGCCCGAGGGTCCGAGTTCCCAGAGCGAGCCGTAGATGCGGGTGTCGTCTGATCGTCTGCCGAGCAGGACGTGCGGCTTACCCTCATTGTCGTGCGCGATGAGCACACCCGTGACCGAGAGTTGCATCACCGGTGGTTCGATGAGTTCTGGTCTTTCGGTCTGGACGACAAGGTGCTTGTACGTGTCGTGCTTGGCGCGTATGAGCCCTGATTCTTCGCTCAGGAAGCTCAGAATCGGTCCGTCAAAGAGACGGGGGCGTTCGGCGCAGAGCTGATCCCAGCACGACTCGATCTCATGCGAGTCGTGGATGGGTGTAGGTGGCGCGAGGGTGATGCGCACGCCGCTCATCGGTTTGAACGTCCCGGCGCGCGTCATCCGAGTAGCTTGCCGATCGATCCGAGCCCGCCTCCGCCGCCGGCGGGGATGAGGTCCTCGAGCCCTAGCCTCTTGACTTCCGCCTCGACCATTTCTCGGATGCGGTTCTGACAGTTCTCGAGCGCGTCATTGGTGGCTTCCGTGATCAGCCTCTGCGCCTGGACGCGCGAGTCCTCCGAGGCACTAAGCCCCGCGCAGACCGCGGGATCGAACTCAACCTTCTCGACACGCTGCTTGCCGGTGACGACGACTCTGCACGCTCCGCCCCCGGCCTGGCCCTCGATGCGCAGCTCGGCGATGCGAGCGCCGAGTTCCTCAGCGGCGGCCTTGATCTCGTCCTTACGACCCATCAGCGACGCGATCGCGCCCATGTTCTTGATGCCGAACATCTAGCTTTCCTCTCCTTCGGCTCTCGGCAGGGGCTTCACCTCGATGATCCTGCCTTTGAAGATCTCGATCGCGTGCTTCACGACCGGGTCGTTGATCTCGACGGTGTCGCCGCCCTCAGTTGTCTCTTCGGCGATCTGCTCGCTGCGGTTCGGCTCCACTGATTGTTCCGCGAGCACGCACCGGACTGGCTTCCCTGCGAGGCTCGTCATGAGCTTGCCGAGCTCGTCGAGTTTCTTCTCTGCGGTTACCCGGACCCTCTCGTCGCAGGCGATGGTCGCGACACCGGATTCGAGACTCACCATCGACATGTCCGCGAGCATCGCTCTGACGACCAGCGGCGCGTTGGTGCGGAGACGCTCCCAGAGCTCCACGCCCGAGCCAACCGGGGTCACGCTCGGAGCAGCAGGCTCGGCGGACGGTTGCCCTGCGGGCTGGTCGGGTTTCTCAGGAGGCGTCGGCGAAGGCTTGGTCCGTGCGGGTGCCTTCTCCGGCGCCCTTAGCCTTTTCCCGCGCCGACCCCCTGCGTCTGGCCTTTGAGTTGCGCGACGAGTGTTGTGACGTCGGCGAGCTTCTCGGTCATCGCGAGACGGACGATCAGCGCATCGAGCAGCGCTCTCGGGTTCGGGCTGCTCTTTGCGGCGCGCTGTGCGTTCTCACACAACGCGATCATGTGCACGATGCCCGCGGCGTCGAACCTCTGGCTCCGCTCGACTTCTTCTTTGCGAGTCTCACCCGTGAGCTCGACGAGCGATGTCTCCGGGCCGCACGCCGAGAGGACCATCAGATCGCGGAGTCTCTCGATGAGTGTCTCGAAGAGCTGATCTGGTCCGGTTCCCGTCGCGACGAGCTGGCCCGCCGCGTCGAGTGCCTGGCGGGGCTCGCCTTCGGCGAACGCGTCGATGAGGTTTCCTACGAGTTCGCGCGGCGCGAGCCCCATCAGGCTCTCAAGCAGATCGACCGTGAGTTTCTTCTCGCCCGAAGCCATGAGCCTGTCCATGATCGAGAGCGCATCACGCATCGACCCGTTGCCGAGCCTTGCGACCATGGTCAGCAGCTCGGGCTCGGCTTTGAGCTTCTCGTTCTCGACGACGTACCCGAGTCGGTCGGCGATGACGGTCATCGGGATCGCGCGGAAGTCGTACCGCTGGCATCGGCTCTGGATAGTGGGGGGGACCTTGTGCGCCTCGGTGGTGCACAGGATGAACTTGACGTGCTCGGGCGGCTCCTCCATGGTCTTGAGCAGCGCGTTGAACGCCGCGGTCGAGAGCATGTGGACCTCGTCGATGATGTAGATTTTGTAAGGCCCCCGCATCGGCCTGTACACGGAGTTTGCGATCAACTCGCGGGCGTCGTCGACGGAATTGTTGCTGGCGCCGTCGATCTCGATGACGTCGGTGTCCTGCCCGGACATGATGGCCTTCTCGATCTCTTCGCCGCCCTCGTTGAGCGCCTTGGCGAACACACGGGCCATGGTGGTCTTGCCGACACCCCGGGTGCCGGTGAAGAGATAGGCGTGCGCGACGCGGTCGGCCTTGATCGCGGCCTGGAGCGTGCGGGCGATCGGTTCCTGCCCGACGATGTCGTCGAAGCCTGTCGAGCGGTACCTGCGGGCGAGTGCGGTGTATGACATGCCCGAAGTGTAGTGCTCAGTCGGGCTTGCTCGGCGGGTCCTGCCTGTCGACAGAGCTGAGTATCTTGGGCCAGACATAGCCCCCGACGCCCCCGATCACGAGCAGCGCGATCCACATCGCAAAGACGCCCGTCGATGCGGGCTTGAGCGAGTTGTCCCGGTCGATCGCGATATAGAGCGTGAGCGGCAGGCTGAGCGCGATCATGACCGCTGCTACACCCAGGCCGATCAGCGATGACTTCCAAGCACTCATGGTCACGATCCGGGGCAATGCCGATGACGAACGCAGGAGCCTATGACCGGGCCCTGATCGAACCAAGGGGGCCCTCGGAGATCAACTGCATCAGGAATGATGATCCGACAGCCGGTTGGATCCTGTGCATATGGCGGTGTCTCGTTGTATGGGTCCTGATGACCCGGAACGGAGGCCGCGATGCGATTTTTACCCGTTTCAATTTTGCTTCTCGCCCTCTTTGGGTGCGCGGCAAGAGTTTCTGAACAGGCCGGCTTCATCGGGACTTGGCAGTACGATCGTCACTCACTCAAGGACGAGGCCTTGCACAGCGCGATCGACTCGGTCAGCGGGGGCGACCGCGATTCGCTGAACGATGAGCAACTCGCTGAGGTTCAAGCGTGGGTTGATGAGAACCACGCGACGTGGGACAAGTCAATCGTCATCGAGTCGGGAGGTCGGTTCAGGATCATCTCTCAAGTCGGCGATGGTCGGGCTGAGACAATCGAGGGCACATGGCACCAGGAGGCAAACGGTCTTCGGTTGGATGATTCGGATGGACAGCATGTCACAACTGCAAAGCTGTCTGGAACCAAACTAGAGCTTGTACCCCCGGCTGGCGTTCCCGGATCAGGGGTGATGGTGATGGAACGCGCTGGCGACTAGTCGTGATCGGTTCGTACATGTATGCTGATGCTTCACAAGGAGTATCAAGACATGAAAACAATCCTTCGATTCTCGATCGCTGCTGCGATGGCTCTGGCACTCACCGCCTGTGGGGGCGGCGAAGGCGGCACGTCCGACTCGGGCACCAGCTCAAGCGCACCGAAAGTGACCGCCTCAGATTTCACGGGAAGCTGGCAGGTGGACAAGGAGTCGATGCGTGACATCATGCTCGCGGCGATCGAGGCCGAGGCACCACCTGAGGCTACCGAAGAGCAGAAACAGATGATGCGCGACATGGCTGCACCCATGATCGAGAGCATGAGCATCAACCTCTCGATCAACGAAGACAACACATTCTCTGTGGATATGCAGATGATGGGAGAACCCGACTCCGTCGCGGGAACCTGGACACTCGACAACGGTGTCATCACGATGACTGAAACCGTTGAACAGGGCGAAAGTAGCGATCCCGCGACCGGCAAGCTCGAAGACGGCAAGCTTGTCCTCGACTTCCCGGGTGAAGACAGTGGGCCACAGCAGATGATCATGATCCGCGGCTAATCGTTCTTCTCAGAAGTTCAACCGCTCGGTCCGGGAGTTCACACTGCCGGTCCGGGCGTTTTTTTATGCGCTCAGTGTGCCGTGTGGAATCCAATTGACCTGCGTCGACCGGACTGCCGATAACAAGCGGGCCGGGCTTGGCAGTCCGGATTCTGTGATGACATCTGGATTCGAGGATCAAACGACCCGAGAGTCTGTGCAGTGCCGATACCGGCGCGATAATCCCGTTTCACGATCTACCTCTGGAGTGACCCGACATGATTCGCAAGAGCATCCTCGCTGCTGGTATCGCCTCGACATTGCTTGTGGTCGGTTGCGCCTCTACGAGCACGCAGGCAACCGAGGTGAGCGTTCAGGCTCCCAGTCCAGCAGAGCAAATCGTTGGACAGTGGGTGTACGACCCCGAGCACCTCGAAGAGATGATCCTCGCAGAACTAGAGAAAGCCGGTCTTGATGTGTCGCTCATCTCAGAAGAGAACTACGCAGAGATGCTGAGAACCGCGAATGAAGCTGTCGAGTTTGGGTTTGATTTCAGTGAGGACGGCACAGTCGTCGGGTATCACAGAGTTGAGGATGACACGGAGGCGTTCGAGGCGAACTGGACAATCGATGGCGCCGTCGTGACGATGCAGTCAACCGCAGATGATGAAAGCGTCACGGGTCGACTCGTCAATGGGAAGCTGGAGATCGCCTTGCCGGTTGCGGTTGATGGCCTCGAGTTCATCCGTCTTATCAAGGTCGACGGGTAATCGATTGCCTATGGGCGGGCCGCGAATCGCAATGGATAGATTGTGTGATTGAAGTTGTCGGACCTGTCGGCGGCCAGGACACCGACGCCCCGGCAGACGCCGCTTATGGCTGCTGCGGTCAAGCCCTGACCAGGTTCACGGGCCTCCCGTGCACCGGGCCCGACCGCCGACAGGTCCGACGAGGGGCATGGTAGGCAGCATCCGTGACCGGCCTTTGGAACCGCCAGCCGGGCTCATCTCGTACACTCATGTGACATGCTCGATCGCAAGCACAGCCCGGATCTGCACCCCTACCAGCGCGTCGAGCGGCAGCGCAAGGCGCTTCTGAAGCTCATCCGCTCGAGCTTCCTGATCATTTTCTTTACCGTGGCGGCGCTTGCGATTCTGGACACCGCCGAGGGCGAGCCCGATCGGGTGTTCTTCTTCGGTATCGCGCTCAAGGGGACCTGGCAGTTCGTGCTCGCGTTCGCCATCCTGATCGGCGCGATCGCGGTCGCGACGGATCTGATGACCCCGACGAAGAAAATCTCGACGCTCGTCAGCATCTTCTTCGGTCTTGTGGTTGCGATGATCTCGACGTACGCGATCGGGCTCATCATTGACCTCGTCGTCGAGCTCTACGCGCTGGATATGATCCGCGCGCCGGTTGTGCTGACGACGAAGGTATTTATCGGTATCGGGCTGACATACATCTGCATCGCAACGGTGCTGCAGACTCAGGACGACTTCCGGCTTGTGATCCCGTATGTCGAGTTCGCCAAGCAGCTGCGGGGTGCGAGGCCCCTGCTCCTGGACTCGTCGGCTCTGATCGACGGCAGGATCGCCGAGATCGCGCACACTGGCGTCCTGCAGGCACCGATCATGGTGCCAAGGTTCATCATCAACGAGCTGCAGCTGCTCTCGGACAATTCCGATGCCATCCGTCGGGCGCGTGGCAGGCGCGGGCTCGACGTGATCCGTCAGCTCCAGAGGGAGCCCCTTCTCGATATGC
>WUAK01000361.1 GCA_009827205.1 Phycisphaeraceae bacterium
CTTCCGATCTACCATCGACGTTGCAGGCCAGCAGGAGACCGTCCTGCTCCGCGATGTGCAGTTCAACCACCTCGGTGACGGCATCATCCACTGCGATCTCGCTCGCGTGGACCTCGACGAGACCACGCACGCGCACGTGCACGTCACTCTCAAGGGCGACGCGGCAGGCCTCAAGGAAGCCGACACGCTGCTCATGCACCCCGTGACCGAGCTGACCGTCGAGTGCAAGCTGAAGGACCTGCCCGACGAGATCGTCGTCGATATCAGCGAACTCGGTTCGGGTCAGGCGATCCACGCTGGCGAAGTCTCCCTGCCCAGCGGCGTCAAGCTGCTGAGCGACGGTGAGGACATCCTCGCCCAGATCGTCCACTCGGGCGGCTCCGCAGAGTCCGCAGAGGAGACCGAGGTTTCGGCGGATGCCCAGCCAGAGGTCATCACCGAGAAGAAGGAAGAGGAGAAGGAAGGCGAGTGATACTCGTCAGCTTGCTCAACGCGATGAAACTCCTAATCGGCCTCGGCAATCCCGGATCGGAATACGCAAGGACCAGGCACAACGCCGGGTTTATGGCTGTCGATCTGCTCGCCGAGCGCTTCGCAAAGGGAGAGATCGCAAGAAGCAAGTTCCATTCCCTCATCATCGAGGCGTCGGTTGGCGGCACCAAGTGCCTGCTCATGAAACCCGTGACCTACATGAACCGGTCAGGCCAGGCCGCGGCCGAGGCGTGCAGGTTCTACAAGCTCAACCCTGCCGAAGACGTGCTCGTCATGGTTGATGATGTCGCGCTCCCTTGCGGCATGATCAGGCTGAAGGCCACGGGTGGCGCGGGCGGGCACAACGGGCTGACCGATATGGCCCGCAAGCTCGGCACCGAGAACTACGCCAGGCTCCGTATCGGGGTGGACGAGAAGCCGCCGATGATGCGGCTCGACGACTACGTCCTCGGGCGGTTCACGGAAGAGCAGCTCGACCGTCTCGGTCCCGCGCTGACGCTGGCCGCCGACGCGGCCGAGGTCTTCGCTGCCGAGGGCATCGAGGCCTCGATGAACAAGTTCAACACGAGAAACTCCTCGTCCGGCTGGGGCACCCCCGAGGCGGACGAGAACGAAGAAGAAAGATCAGCTTGAAACAAGCGCGGCCAGACGAGCCGCGAGAAAGGCAACCCAGAAATGGCGGATACCCAGAGACATAACGAGTACGAGGTGATGTTCCTCATCAGCCAGGCCGAGGCGAACGACTTCCAGGGCGTCATCGACCACATCAACAATCTCTTCGATCGCGCGAACGCGGAGGTCATCGCGATGCAGAAGTGGGACGAGCGTCGTCTCGCTTACGAGATCGACAAGCAGAAGCGAGGCGTGTACATCCTCAGCTACGTCAAGGCTCCGACCGAGAGCATGCAGGCGTTCGAGCGTGACTGCAATATCTCCGAGCGCATCCTCAGGACGCTGGTCACCAAGGCCGACCACCTGACGCTCGAGGAGATGCAGGCGTTCGATCGCAGGACCGACCTTGAGACCGAAGCCAAGGAGCGCGCCCTGCGTGCCGCAGAGCGCGAGGAAGCCGGCATGAGCTCGAGCGTCTCGCTCGGCGCCCCCGTCAGGGAAGAGCCCAAGGTCGACGCACCCGCCGAGGAGCCGGCACCCGAGGGCGAGGCCAACCCCGCAGAGGCGACCGCCGACTCGGAGTAACACCCGACAGGCCGTTGCCGCCCTAGCCGAACCCGAACGCTATGCTCTAGCAGCAAAGCGATAAGGAGATACGCCATGGCCAGCTACAACAAGGTCCTGCTGATGGGCAACCTGACGAGGGACGTCGAGATCAAGCAGATCGGCAGCGGCCAATCGGTGGCCAACATCGGTCTCGCGGTCAACCGCCGATTCCGCACCCAGTCGGGTGAGGATCGCGACGAGACCACCTTCATCGATTGCGAGGCCTGGGGACGCCAGGCCGAGGTCATGGCACAGTACCTCTCCAAGGGACGCCCCGTGTTCATCGAGGGCCGTCTCAAGCTCGATACCTGGCAGGACAAAAACGATGGCTCGAACCGCTCGAAGATGCGGGTCGTCGTCGAGGGCTTCCAGTTCATCGACAGCGGCGGAGGCGGTGGGGGCGGAGGCCAGAGCCGAGGCGGTGGGGGCTCAAGAGCCCAGTCCAGCGGCGGCGGCTCCGGCGGGTACGACAACTACAACGAGCCGGTCAGCGCCGATGACATCCCGTTCTGAGCCCTGACCGGTAAGCCAAGGCTGGTAACCCCAGTCCAGACATGCCTTTCGACCCGTGGGCGCCTACGCTCACGGGCACAATCTGAAGAGCCCGCCGAGCGTCGGCGGGCGCCGTTGGGGCCCACGCGAGGGCTCCTGAACTCCCGCACAACACGCGGGAAGACAGCGAGGACAGCACCATGCGTAAAGACGTACAGCTTCTTCTGGTAGAGACCGTGGACAACCTCGGCATCGTCGGCGATGTCGTCAAGGTCCGCGCGGGCTACGCCCGGAATTACCTCCTTCCTCGGGGCCTTGCCACCACGCCCGACGAGTCACTCATCGCCTCGCTCGCCGAGAAGCGAAAGCAAGCAGAGGTCGAGCAGGGCAAGCTCCGTGTCGAGCGTGAGGGGCTCATCAAGCGACTCGAGGGTGTCGAGATCACCATGCAGCGCGCGTGCAACGATCTCGGCCTGCTCTACGGCTCGGTCACCCAGCAGGACATCTCAGGCGCACTCAAGTCGCTCGGCTTCGAGGTCAAGCCCCGCGAAGTCCGCCTGCCTCAGGTCATCAAGCGTCTGGGCCAGTTCGAGGTCAACGTCAAGCTCGCCTCGGATCTCGAAGAGCACGTCCAGGT
>WUAK01000362.1 GCA_009827205.1 Phycisphaeraceae bacterium
TCGGGATGAAGGTGGGGGTTTTCAACCAAGCCGATGCCGAATCGGGCTCTGAAGACTGAGAAATCTTCGAATTCCACCCCAGGACGCGAAACCCGGGCACCGCGGATCCGATAGTAAACACTAACTTATGGCGGCAATGGTGCCGCGTGAAGGGGTGTTGCTATGCGTCTGCTTATCGCAATCAATCGGATCTGTTACGGGGCTTGTCTGCTCGCGATCGTCTGTGGTTCGTTCATCACCGTCGCTGCGATCTGGATGGAACAGCACGCGGTGGGCTGGAAGGGCATCTCGACCGCGGCTGTGCTGATATTCGCAGCGATACTCGTACTCGCGATCAACAGCATCATCGGTCTGCGTGTTGTGAAGGACAACGGTGGTCTTTTGGACTTCTTGCCCGGCAAGAACCGCGACGATGTGCTCGAAACCGTGAGCGGAACTTCCGTTCAGAAGTATCTCAACAAGCGTCACGAGGAACAGCAGGCTTCAGGTGAGTCTGGGGGCGTTTAGCTTTGTACGACGGCCTCTGCTGACTCCTCGCGCATACTCGCGAGGGATTCTTTGAGCTTGGGCTTGTCCACATCCTGCTCGACCGCGTCGTTCTTGATGGACCCATCTGCGTGGATGTCGTCGACTTTCACGGTCACCCGCTTGGAGACGCCGCGTTCCTGCATTGTGATGCCGTAGAGACGGTCTGCCTCCGACATCGTTCGCTTGTTGTGCGTGATGACGATGAAGTGGGAGCGGTCGGTGAAGGTGCGGACGACGTTGCAGTAGCGGTCCACGTTCGCATCGTCGAGCGCGGCATCAACTTCGTCCAGGATGCAGAAGCAGCTGGGCTTCGTCTGGAAAATCGAGAGCAACAGCGCCACAGCAGTCATGGTCTTCTCGCCGCCCGAGAGCTGGTTGATCGTTCTTGGCTCCTTGCCGGGCGGGCGGGCGATGACTTCGACACCCGACTCGAGCAGGTCGATCTCGTCGGTCTGGACTTTTTCGCCGTCGATCTCTTTGATGAGCGGCATGAGCCGGACCTCGGCTTTGCCGCCGCCAAAGAGACGGCGGAACATGCCGTTGGGCCCCGCGAAGTTGTCGCGGACAGCGGCGAATGTCTCCTCGAATCTCTCCTTGCTGGCGACGTTGAGCTTCTCGATCAGTTCGGTCAGCCGCGTCTTGGCTTCGTCGAGGTCGGCGACCTGCGCGATGAGCGTTTCGTTCCGGCCTTCGAGCTGGCTTTCTTCGTCGATCGCGTCGAGGTTGACGTTGCCGAGCTTCTTGATCTCCGCGCGGAGCGTCTCACACTCCGCGGCGGCATCTTCTGTATCAAGCCTTTGGATATCGCCCACCGACATGATGAGCCGGTACTCCTCGTACTCGGCCTCCACATCGAGATTGAGTTCCTCGAGGGTGCGCTCCTCGGTGTGCTCTCTCTTGACCTCGACCTCGCGGCGTGCGACTTCAAGAGAGTGCCAATTGCGTTCGATCCGCTGGGATTCCTCGCGCGCCCGGCCAACGTGCTCGGAGAGCGACGAGAGCTCTTCTGAAGCCGAAGCGAGGCGTTCCTGCGATTCTTCGATCTGCGAGGCAAGTGTCTCGGCTCTTTCCAGTGCGCTCTCGTGCTCTGACTGCGCCGAAGCAATCGTTTGCTTGTGCTGATCGATCGCGCCCCGGGCGCGCTCGGCGTGCTCTTCTAGCTCACGAACCCGGCGAGAGATCTGCTCGCTCTCCTCGATCACGCGTGAGAGCTCCCGGCGCGCCCCGGTCAGTTGCTCTCGCAGAGCGCCCGCATCCACACGTGCCGCGGTGACCTGTTCCGCGGCCTGCTCGGCGCGGAGCTGAAGACGTGAGACCTCGGCATCAAGAGACTCTGCTGCTGCGCGCTGCTCGAGCAGCAGGTCATCGAGCTTGCTCGAGCGGTCTCGGAGTTCCTGGGCCTCACGGCGCAGGGTGTCGAGCCTGGCCCGCGCCTGGTCCGATTCCTGTGAGAGCGCCTCTAGGGATTCTTTGTGGCGCTGGCGCTCCGATTCGAGCCGTTCTGATTTCGCGTGCGCTGCTGCCAGCTCACGCTCGGCTGTCGCGAGCCTCGTCCGCACCTCGGCGCGTGACTGGCTCAGCGAAGCGGCTTCCTCATCAACACCAGCAAGCTCATTGCGCTTGATATCGAGCTCAGATTCGATCTTGGTGAGCTTCGCACGGAGGTCTTCAAGCTCGGCGTACCTGCGAAGGAGGCCTTCACCACCGGATTCGGATGAGTTGGGGCCCGCGACGACCCTGCCGTCGGCTTCGAGCACCGCGCCATCTTTGGTCACAAAGCGTGCGCCGGTCCCGATGACACCCGCGCCGAGCATGGTCGCCGCGTCGAGGTTGTCGACGAGATACGTGCGTCCGAGCAGGCGGTCGAGCATCGCCTCGCCCTGTTCGCCGAGCGTGTTTCGAGCTTCATCACGGAGCCGAACGAGCGAACGGATCGAGCGGACCCGGCCCCCCGTGAGCAGCGCGTCCATCGGTGTGCGCGTGCTCGGGCAGTGGTTCTGCGCACCAACCGGCGCCATCGGTAGGAACGTCACCCGGCCGGTCAATGTATCGAGTTCGTTCTGGCTGGGAAGGTGCATCTGCGAACGGACCACAAGCGACTGGAGCGTATGACCGAGCGCGGCTTCAACAGCCTCTGCAGCGTCCGTTTCCGTTTCGATGAGATCCGCGACCGCGCCGAGCACGCCAGTGAAACCCTCGCCCCCGTCGCGCGCTTCGAGCACCTTTCGGACCGCATCACCGAAGCCTTCGCGTGAGGCGTCCATCTCTTCAAGCGTGAGCCTGCGTGAGTCGAGGCGGA
>WUAK01000363.1 GCA_009827205.1 Phycisphaeraceae bacterium
TCACTGCCGTCGTCGTAGCTGATGAGCATCTGCACAGGCATGACCATGCGATCCTTGTTCTCGATGACGACGCCGACCTTGCCGCGCCGGGGCTTGGCGTCGACCTCGAAGATCGCCTGATCGAGCGTGGCGTACTCGTAGAACCATCCCCGCCAGAACCACGCGAGATCGTCGCCCGCCGCGTCCTCCATTGTGCGGAAGAAGTCCTCGGGCCTCGGGCTCTTGAACGCCCAGCGCTTCGTGTATTCGCGGAACGCGTCGTCGAACCGCTCCGGTCCGAGCACGCACTCACGCAGGACCTGCATGGCGTATCCGGGCTTGCCGTACACGAGGTGACCAAGATCCCCGCCCCTGATCCGGTCCGGGTAGGTCATGATGGGCTGCGTGGGTTCGGACGCGATCGATCTGCCGATGATGTTGTTGACATCGGTGCCCTTGATCGATTCGTTCATAAAGTCGCCATAGCTGTAATAGTTAATGAAGGTATTGAAGCCTTCGTCCATCCAGCCGTGGCGGCGTTCGTCTGTGTTCACCATCATGGGGTACCAGATGTGCCCGAACTCGTGGTCGGTCACGCCGAACAGCCCTTCGTAGTTGCGCCGCTCTGCGCAGAAGACGATCATCGGGTACTCCATCCCGCCCACAACGCCATTGACGTTGGTCGCGGTCGGGTAGGGATACTCGTAGAGCCACTCTGAGTAATAGTTGATCGAGTGCCGCCCGAACTGGACAGCCTCGTCAGACCAGAGCGGTGTTCCTTCTCTCGGATAGAACGCTTGGCAGAGCACGGGTCTGTCCACGTCCGCGATCGCCGCGTCCCACGCGAAGGCCCGGCTCGACGCGAACGCGAACGCGCGCACATCGCTCGCCTCGAAAGTCCACGTCTTGGTCCCCTCTGCCCGCTCGTCGGAGATCTCGTCGATGCTCCTGATCGAGACCGTTTCTGTGCTGCGCTGCGCTTCTTCTAGCCTCTCGATCTGTTCCTTCGTCAGCACATCCTCGGCGTTTGCGAGTTCGCCCGTCGCGGCGACGAGGTGATCCGAGGGCACCGTGATGTTGACCACGTAATCACCGAAGTTCGTGTAGAACTCGCCGTCGCCCTGATGGGGCAGGATGTTCCAGCCGTGCTTGTCGTCGTAGACCGCGACGTTCGGGAACCAGTGCGCAAGCTGGTAGACGGTTCCGTCTTCAGACTCGTACAGACCGAGCCTGCCGCGCGGCGGGATGTTCATCGCGAACTCGAGCTCGAACACGAGCGACTCGCCTGGCTCAAGCGGTTCCGCGAGCGATACCTTGCCCATAGCGTCGTACACGACGACGTCGACCATCTCGCCGTCAACCGCGGCATCGCCGAGCTGGAACCCTCCCTCGAACTCCGGCGGGACGCGCCACCAGAGATCGGGCATCATCGAGCGCGACCCGATCGAATCCGGATGGAACGCGTTCTGCTCGAGGTTGAGCCAGATGTAGTTCAGCTCGTGCGTTGAGTTGTTCGTGTACGTGCAGCGGATCGCGCCGTCGAGACTCGCGTTCTCGGTATCGAGCGTGACATCGATCTCGTAGTCGGCGCTCTGCTGCCAGTAGTCTGGGCCTGGCGCACCAGAAGCGAGCCTGACTTCGCCCCGGTCGGCCCAGGGGATCGGGGCAAAGATCGAATCACTCCCCGCGTAGTCAGGCTGCGCTGTCGCGCCAAGCGCACCAAGCAATCCAACAGCAACACTTCCAACGACTCGGCTCGATCGGCTAGACATGGCTGGCTCCTCTTCGTCAACCGCCCTTCGGCGAGACACACGATAGCGAGCCAAACGCAAGGGGTTGCTAGAGCTTCCTGTCGAGCAGCCTGTATCCCACCGCCTCGGCGATGTGCTCGGGGGCGATCTCGTCAACGCCCGCGAGGTCTGCGATGGATCGACCAACCCGGCGGATCTTGTCGTACGCCCTGGCGCTCAGGTTGAGCGACCTGATTGCCTCGCCGAGCAGCATCCGTGCGCTATCGCCCATCGGCGCGAGCTCATCGAGCTGCTTGCCCGACAGGTTCGCGTTGATCCGCCCCTTGCCCTGTCGGCTGACCTGCCGATCGCGCGCCGCGAGGACCTGTTCGCGCATCGCGGATGTCCCGGTTCCCTTTGGCGCCGAAGAGAGCTCGTCCCAAGGCACCCTCGGGGCCTCTGTGTGGATATCGATCCTCTCGAGCATGGGCCCGGAGATGCGCCCCACGTACCGCTCCATTTCGCGCCGACCCACTTCGCCCGGCGCCACATCGCCCTTGGGCGTCGGATTCATCGCGGCGACAAGCATGAAGTCCGTCGGGAACTCGATCGAGCCCTGCACACGCGTGATGGTCACGCGCCGATCCTCGACGGGCTGGCGCAATGTCTCGAGCACGTTCCTGCTGAACTCGGGGAGCTCGTCCATGAACAGGATGCCGTGGTGCGCGAGCGAGATCTCGCCCGGCTTTGGGATCGCGCCACCACCAACGATCGAGGCGGAACTCGCGGTGTGGTGCGGCGTGCGGACAGGCCTTTCACGGACAAGGCCCTGGCCGGGCGGCAAGCGACCAGCAGCGGAGTAGACCCGTGTGATCGTTATCGCTTCCTCGGGCGACAATGGAGGCAATATCCCGGGCAGCGCCCGCGCCATCATCGTCTTGCCCGTTCCAGCAGGACCGAGCATGAGGATGTTGTGCCCGCCGGTTGCCGCTACGGTCAGCGCGCGTTTGACCGCTTCCTGACCCTTTACTTCTGCGAAATCGATCGGTACCGGCGCATCGGCGATCAACCCCGCGACATCAGTCGGCGGCAGAGGTTCGCGCTCGAGGTGACCCGT
>WUAK01000364.1 GCA_009827205.1 Phycisphaeraceae bacterium
GGAGCCACGTCGCGACAAACCCGTAGGCGTGCATCTTGAAATCACTCATGCGTCATCGTCGCCCGAGGAGTCGTCTTGCAGCTTTTTGCTTAGTTCCTCTACCCGCTGCTCAGCCTGACCGAGCACGCCTCGGCAGCTCTTGATCAGATCGACACCTCGCTCGTACGCCTTGATCGATTCCTCGAGACCGATCTCGCCTGCCTCAATCTGCTCAATCAACGCCTCGAGCTCCTCCATCTGGGCCTCGAAGCTCGTCTTCTCGCTACTAGACTTGTCTTTCTTCGCCATCGATCACTCCGGAGCCCGATTCTTTGATCGGCAGACCCTACCGCTCGCCATCGAAGAGATCCATCTGATCCTTGTTCGAGCCCTGCTTTGGTCGCCGCGACAGCGGCCGTCGGGCTGGATCCCCCCCCGCTCTAACCACAGATTTGACCGAGCCGTCTGCGAGGCGGGTTTCAATAGTTTCACCAGATTTGACCGACTCGATGGATCTCACCGCTCTTCCTTTGCTATCGAGCGTCACCGAATAGCCTCGTTCCAGGACCGCGACAGGCGATACGGCCTCGAGTTCTCTTCCCAACCCGGTAAGGCATAACTGGCTTGCGCCGAGCACCCTCGACATCGCGTCAGTGAACCGTTGCTCTGCGCGGGCAAGTCTTGCCGTATTCTCGCGTTCTCGTCTGCTCGCGACGCGATCGGGCCTGATCCGTTCGAGCCGATTCGAGAGCTTCTCAAGCGAGATTGCTTGAATAGAGAGACAATGCCTCAGGCTTGCAACGAGACTGCGCTCATGAGATTGCAGCGCACTCCTTGCGGGTCTGACGAGTTCGTCAGCTCTGCGAAAGATAGGCCTGCTTTGAATCGCTGCGAGCTCATCACTTCGATCAGCCACGCCTTTCTTGAGTGCGTGCGATAGTCGGTTCGCCTGCCGACTCAGCTGTTCGGCGAGAGCCGGCCCATCCGGGATCAGACGCATCGCGGCTTGTGTAGGGGTCGCCGCTCGTACATCCGCTGCGAGCTCAGCTATTGTCGTGTCGGTTTCGTGACCGATCGCTGCGACGACCGGGATCGGCGACTCGACTATCGCCTCTGCGACGACGCGTTCATTAAAGCACCAGAGATCTTCCATCGAGCCGCCGCCGCGCGTCAGTAAAATCGCGTCTACGCCAAGCCTTTCGTTCATACGTCCCACGGTACGAATCGCCTTGGCAATCTCGGGCGTTGCCGCATCGCCCTGAACTCGTATATCGACAAGTACTATCCCAACAGCAGCGCATCGACGTCGAGCAGTGTCGAGCACATCCTGGTACGCAGCCGAGGACCTGCTGGTCAACACCGCGATCTTGCGCGGAAAGACTGGCAATGGACGTTTACGTTCAACAGCAAACCAGCCTAGTTCACGCAGATCATTGAGTAGTTTTTGATACGCCAGATCAAGGGCACCTGCGCCGACAGGTTCGAGTTTCGTGGCGATCAGGGAGACCTTGCCTCCCTTTGCATAGTAATCGATTCTACCGGAAGCCACTATCTCCTGGCCGTCCTCTGGTACGAAGCCATGTTTGCGTGCGCTCGATGCGAAAACAACGCACTGCACCACAGCGTTGGCGTCTTTGAGGTCGAAGTACCAATGCGTGCGCTCACGAAACCCTGAAACTTCACCGATGACCCGCACACTCGAAGGGATGCCCTTCCGTAAAGAACCATCGATTAATGCCGCGAGAGAGGAGACACTGAGTGGAGAGTCCTGAGCGGATTTCTCGGTTGAGCCGGATCTGAGTTCACCCGAATTGAAGGGGAGCCTGCCGCTCATGAATCTTTGCTCGCGATCGGTATCGAGTCGTTTCCAACGAGCCACTCGTAGGCATCGGCGAGACTCGCGATGTACTTGCTTGGTCTGTGATGCTCAGCGACATACGCGCGAGCCGCTGTCCCGAATGACAGCTGTTCTTCACGATTCATAAGCAAGGACTCGACAGCGCCGGCCCACTCGGTAGCCTCTGGCGAACATATACGCGCGATGGTGTGATCACACAGAACGGGAATATCCTGGTCTTCAACAGTCACGACAGCCATACCCGCGCTCATCGCATCGAGCACGAGACTCCGCATGGTGCCATCTGCCTCGGGCAACAGTAAAATATCGGCCTGGAGCACGATATCACGATCCGCCTCAAGCTTCGGAATTCTCGAGTAAAGCGGAGTCAGGCCCAGAGAGCTCACGGTCTTGCTAATAGACGACCTCTCGGTCGCGTCGGCGTCGGCGAGAATCACGAAGTCCTCACGCCGGCTGGCCACCTGTGCCAAAGCCCTGATCACAGCCTCCCATGCAGCGCGGTCGTTACCGCTTCCTGCGAGCACAAGACCAGCGGCGCCGCTCCTGGTGCCATCCCAGTGATAGTCAGCACCCATGACACCCCACGGAATCTCTCTAGTCGCCGCAGGCGCAGCCCCGGCTGCAACGATCGCTCGCGTAAGCGCGGCTGATGGTGCGATCCCGATGCAGTCCCCGGCTCGTTCGTTAATGATCCCGGCTGCACGATTTACCGCGTCACGGCTGTGGACGTCGAGCACAAGCGGAGCCCCGAGTTGGTGTGAGAGCTCGACGGCGAAGTGATACCCGCGCAACCCGATCGCGTGAACGATAAGCGGCTTCTTCCGGTCGGGATCAATCTGATCCACAACCTCCCTGGCGCGCAGTGTCCTTGTCCAGACAGCCCCGCGGTCGCGGTACCCGAGCAGTGTTGCACCCGGGATCTGATCGATCTCGTGTCGCATGTCTTCGGGCATAGCCACTATCGGCATAATCCCAGTGTCGA
>WUAK01000365.1 GCA_009827205.1 Phycisphaeraceae bacterium
CGTTGTGTATCCCTATTGAGATGGAGCTGAGCATGCTCAAGCAGGATTTGGTGTCGCGCCTCACCCGTCGTATTGGTGTCGGCAGCAACAAGGCCGAGAGACTCTCGCGGAACGCCGGCAAGGCGCGCGCACCGATGGCTGACTCGTTCGAAGCGCTCGAACCACGAATCCTGCTCTCAGGTGACCACCCGGGCATCGATGAGGTCTTCGACGATGTATCGCCGGTCGCACCGACCGTGATCACGCTCGACGGCAACGGCCGGGGTGAAGACACGGGCCAGATCGGCGATGTCATGGGCGACACCGGCGACTTCTTCCAGTTCACTGCAGCAACCGATGGCTTTGTTTCGATCCTCGCTCAAACACCCGGCGCAAGCACGCTCGACTCGGCACTTGAGCTCTACCAACCCGACGGCACTCAGATCTCTGATCCAGCTGATGGCCTCGACAACGGCACGACCGGTCGCGGCTTCGACAGCGACGGCTGGCTTGGCTTTGTAGCAGAGGCTGGCGAGACGTACTACATCCGCGTGCTCGGTGAGAGCAGCTCGACCGGGACTTACACCGTCAAGATTAACACCGGCGTCACGACGCTGGCGGTTGACTCGGCGACGGGCTTTGCACGGACAGGCAGTGCAGTTGGCCAAGAACAGACCATTGCTGAGCTTCAGCAGGACCAACTCTACACGTTTACCACCCCGGATCTCGAGAGCTTCAACAGTCTCGGCTCACTCATGGCCGGTGATATCTTCTTCGGCAACGACGGGAACGGATTCTTCGATGGAACGGCAGACCCCACCCGAAGGAACCCGCTTGACACCCGAGTTGAGCTCTATGACGCCCAAGGTAACCTGATCAGCGAAAACGACGATGCTGGCTCGCTCGATGACGGATTTATCGTGACCCGTTTCGAGCAGGACACGACGTACTACGTCCGTGTGCGCTCCGACGCGTTCACGGTAACAAACGAGTTCGACGGCGAGTTGATGTTGACCGATGACGTGGCCACCGGCGACTTTGAGCTTCGCATCCAGGCCAAGGGCACTGAGTTTGCGCTCGATCAGACCACGCGTGTCGGCGAGCTCCTTCGGACCAACGCAGACGCGGCCGACTACCTACGTGACAACCACTCAGCACAGATATTTACGTTCGAAGCACTCGGCTCGGGCCAAACGATCATCAACTTCTTTGCGTTCAACGCCTTTGTTCAACGTTCGTGGGACCCGAAGATCGCGCTCTATGACGCCGAGTCGCTCACGCCTATTGACACGAACGACACTGCACAATCCTTCGATGCGTTCGACCGTTCCGAGATCGTGGCGACACTCGAGGGCGGCAGGCGCTATTACGTCGTTGTTGACGCTTTCGACGGCCTCTTGGCCGGTGTAACAGCTGACCCTCGTGAACTCGAGGCCGGAGACAACCTGTACTTCATGGTGATCGAGTCATCGGCGACGATCGACCGGAGCGATCCCGATCAGCAGATTGACGATCACATCGACATCGTGTTCGATGATGACAACCCCGAGATCATCATCAATACCGATACGATCCGAGATCTGGCGACACCGCTTGTGTGGGGCAGCCCGGTTGTGCCCACAGGATTTAACGACCCCGCGGTCGATGGTGTCGACACGAATGGGGATGGCATCCCGGATGTCTATGGCTTCCCCAGCCCATTTGGGCCTGCACCGAGGTATATCGACGTCTTCGACTTCCCGGATGACGCTACTGACCACAGCCTGGTTGTTCAGGCGTTCGCATCCGGTCGTCTCGACCGAGCCAACGACACCGACGTATTCATGTTCGTACCACAGGTTGATCACCTTGGCAGCTTCGAGGGCAGCCTGCAGGTCGACATGATGGGCACCGAGCTCGAGCCCGCGATCTGGAATATCAACGGACGCCCCGCTTCGCGGATCAGCATCGCTGTTGATTTCGAACTCGAGTGGACAGCACTCGGACCTGTTGCGATCCAGATCTATGACTCGAACTTCGATCTTGTCAGTGAGGACTTTGCGACCCCGCTTGGCTCGGTCAACACAGACACAATCGGGCCTGCGGGCGTTGAGAGCCCCTCGTTGCTCGGGCCGGATCCGACCAGTGTCCGCAAGGTCGAACTCGCGACCTCGCTTGATCTTGAGTACTGGGGCGGCGAGGCGTACTACCTCGTCATCTCATCGACTGGTACCCGGAGCCGCTACGACGTCGCTATCCAGGGCAATGCACAGGACGACACGTTCGGCACAAACTTCGACGCGCCTTCTGAGGGCAACTTCGCAGCTGCCCGCAACGCGACCGTTCTCTTTGACAACTTCAGCGGCCTTGCATCGACCACCGGCAACTCCAACTTCGTCCCTGAGATCCGTGCGGTCACAGTCGAGTCCGGTCTTGATCCAGTTGACGACATCGGAGATTACTTCGACCAGATCATCTTCAACGGGCAGCTTGGCCGGATTACGGACTTCAGCGAGACAGACATGTACCGTTTCGTGGCACCGGAATCTGGTACCACCGAGATCCTCGTTAGCACAACTCAGATTACTGACGGGTTCCTTGAGCAGTACATCGACAACGTCAACTTCCTCGTCGCCGATACGAACACACTCACCAAGACGTACAACAGCCCGCTCGACGCGGCGATCCGCATCTACGACAGCAACGGTGTGCAGATTGCGTACGTCAACAATTACCTCGGCTTCGACACCGCGGGCACGGTCATCGAGTTCGGGGGCACCAACCCCAACGTGGGCGATGCC
>WUAK01000366.1 GCA_009827205.1 Phycisphaeraceae bacterium
ACCCGACTACCGAGGCAACCTCGATGACATCGGCAGACGCGGCGGCTGGGGCGGCTCGCTGACAACCGACCCGAGTTTCTATCTATGCAACCAGAGTGTAACCGATCCCACGCTTGCACCAGAAGGCTCCAGTTCGCTCTACGTGCTCATGCCTACCCCCAATACTCGCGCGGACATCGACTGGGCCGAGCAGACTCCTATCTGCAAAGAGCGTCTGTTTGACCGCATGCGTGATCTCTTGGGGCTTGATCTCAGAGGTCGGGTTCGTGAGGAGATGATCCTGACACCGGACGACTGGGCGGCATCGAATATCAACTTTGGTGCGACATTCAACCTTGCACATTCACTTGATCAGATGCTCCACAAGAGGCCGCAACACAAACTTTCATTCGTTGAGGGCGCATGGCTCGTAGGCGGCGGGACCCACCCCGGTTCTGGCCTGCCCGTCATCTTTCTCTCCTCACAGATCACCGCGGGCCTGTTGCTCAAGGAGTTGGGCATCAAGGCAGCGCACGGCTCTGGGAGTGCTCGAGTAAACGAGCTGGCAGGAGCAGGACTGTGAGTCTTATCGATAATCTTCTCCAGAAGACTAGCAGGACGTTCGCCCTCTCTATCCCTCTTCTGCCCGACTCACTCCAGCACTCGGTTGGAGTGGCTTATCTCCTCTTTCGCATTGTGGACACTATTGAGGATGAACTGCCGTGCTCTATCGAGGAACGCAAGCGAGCGCTATTGACCATCGCGGATCGGTTTGAAGAAGATCCCCGGATACTGCGAGAAGTCTTGGGCAAGTTAGAGTTTAATTCGCAGTCCATCCAGAATGGCGGGTACACAGAACTACTTGATTGCACATCGCTCTTGGTCGAGGCCTACGAAACGCTCGATACAACGGAGCGATCCCCGATCGGGTTCCATCTTGTGCGTACCTGCCGAGGAATGGCGAGTTACCTCGGGCGTGACCTTTCCGGCGGCAGCATTGAGGATCTGAAAGAGTACTGCTACATCGTCGCCGGGATCGTTGGAGAGATGCTCACAGATCTCTTTGTTGCCCACGACGAACATCTCAGACCGATTCTCGATGCCCTTCGTGAAGATTCAACTGCGTTCGGCGAGGGACTCCAACTCGTCAACATCATCAGAGATTCAGCTGACGACGTTCATGCTGGGCGTTGTTACCTGCCTCGAAGTATCGATCGGGCTAGCCTCATCGATATTGCTCGACTGAATCTGAGCGGTGCAGAAAGCTATGTCATGAATCTCCAGAATGGCGAGAGCGACATTGGTATCGTGCGTTTCAACGCGCTTAATCTTGCGCTGGCTCAGGCGACTATCGATGCCGTAGAGAAGGATGGGCCTGGCGCCAAGCTCACACGCTCGCAAGTCGAAGACATATTCACGAGTATCAGCAATAGCTCTGCACCACTCAACACAGCTTAAACCCCAGAGAGCGATCCCAACTTTGTGCACTGGCTTAGGTCACCGCCGTGTGGGGAGCCAGTCATTACACAAGTCGCGCTCGTGCTGACGCTGCGTGTCCTGCTAATCCTTCGATATCAGCAATAGAAGCTGTGTCACGAATGAGTGCCTCGGCCTTTTCTTGATCGTCGATCCTCATCCAGCTTCTGAGTCGCAAAAAGTTGATCACGGATAATCCCGCGTTGAATCTTGCCGTACCGCCAGTAGGTAGAGTATGATTTGGCCCGGCACCATAATCACCGAGCACCTCGGCGCTCATAGATCCGATGAAAACTCCGCCTGCGTTTCGAATGTTACCGGCTACTTCCTGCGAATCAGACGTCATTATTTCCAGATGCTCGGGCGCGACGGTGTCAGCGGTTGCAATCGCATCTTCAATTGATTCGACAACACAGGTAAATCCGTTCTCGAGTGCTCTGCTCGCTGTTTCCCTCGAAGGAAGTGCCTGGAGTCTCTTTGAGAGCGCGTCGTCGGTCGCATCCGCAATCTCTGAGGATGTTGTGACAAGTATCGGCACCGCGTCCGTATCGTGCTCCGCTTGAGCGAGCAGATCGGCGGCGATCAACTCCGGGTCTGCAGACTCGTCGGCCAAGATCAGCAGTTCCGACGGGCCGGCGAGCATATCAATGCCCACTACCCCGCTGACATATTTCTTAGCTGCGGTAACCCACTTGTTGCCTGGCCCGGTGATGACATCGCACTGTTTGAACGCGCTGAACCCGTACGCCATCGCAGCTATTGCGTGCGCGCCGCCCACGGCGAGGAATTCATCAGCCTCCGCGATGGCCGCGGCTGCGAGTGCCACTCTATTTGCACCGGGCGAGGCAACAACAACTCGATTGCACCCAGCTACTCGTGATGTTACTGCGGTCATGAGAACAGAAGAGGGGAGCGGATATCGCCCCGCGGGTGCATAACACCCGGCGTTTTGGATCGGCTCGACCGTGTGGCCTGCGCGCCCGCCAGGGATAGCCACATCAATCGAGCGGATCGCATCACGTTGTGCTTGAGCAAATGTACGGATGCGTTCTCCGGCTCTACTGAGCACATCACGTTCCTGCGTCGAAAGAGATGCCAACGCATCTTGCATCTCTGCCCGGCCTAGAACGAGTGGGTCGCCGGGCATGCGCTCACCGAACCGCTCCGCGAATGTGCGAATGGCAGCCTCACCTTCGTCTCGCACCTGGTCAACGATCTTTCCAGCGGCTGTAAGCGTGATGTGATCTACCGGAGACTGCAGCTCTATTCGTATATCATTCGGCGATACTCGTTTGAGGCTCGATCTAGAA
>WUAK01000367.1 GCA_009827205.1 Phycisphaeraceae bacterium
CAAGAACAACGATTCAAATGTTGCATTTGGATGACCCGGCTTCAGGTGCCATGACGCGACACCCGATTCGTTCACGGCATAGAGACCGTCTAGCTTCGGAGCAATCGTGATCGCTTGGGTATTCCCTCCTGGCATGCTGGCTGAGCCAATTAGTTTGCCAGAAGTTGCGTGCCAGATCCTTATCTCGCCGGTTGAATCTGCAGCTGCAAATGTTCTGTCGCGCCTGCTTATTGCAAACGCTTGAATCGGTGATGTATCGATTGCGAAGGATCTAACACGTACAAGAATTCTGCCACCGTCGCCATCATCAGCAGCACGAGTGAGCATGAGTGTGTGCACTCGCCCAAGGTCTGTTCCAATGAGCACGGTCCCTCGCCCAAGGAGGGGCTGAATACAAGTGATAGTCTCGCCTTCGTCCGTAGCAAATAAGCTCTCGCTCGACGTATAAGAAGAACCTGAGACTGAATATCGCTGCGTTCTGCCGTCTTCCCAGAAACACAATATTTCACGGCCTTCATCGAGCAACACAACCCAGCCAGGTGGCTCCGCAATAGCGTCGAGCACAATTGGCAAAGTATCGATACTCGTTTGCGAGTTGTTCCCAACCAGTGACCGACGAGTAGTGATCTTAAGAACACTACCAGTACCGTCGTTTCTTATAACCGCAACGACTTTGTTGCGACCAAAAGAATCAGCATCAATCACTAGTGGGGAAGCCAGACCGGCCTGCTCGGATATCTGATCACTAACCGAGATATCCGGAGAAACAGTCCTGAACTGATCTTCACCGGTGCGTTCGACAACTCCTGAACTAACCACGGTGGAACCGCCTACAGCTAGTTCTACAAGCTCAGGCGCTATTGATCGGACTGAATCTATGTCGATATTGTAATCGAGGGTTGCGACAGTGATTGTGCCATCTTCATGCCCTAGCGCGAGTACACCAGAGTCAGGTGAAAAAGAACTCGCGGCAAAGGAACCTAGCTCAAGTGGCTCACCAACAGGATCACCGTCCACCAATGAAAAAGCGTGGAGTACACCCTCCTGATTGATCTGAAGGGCAAGTCTCTGGTACTCGTCAAGGGTGATGTATGTAGCAAAAGAGGGAGCCGGGACAGTCCCGGCTCCCTCGACGTTTCCAGGTTTCATAAGGGGAACGACTACCCAGAGCAGATAAGCGATGATCCCGAGGACCGCCGCGATCACGCCCATCCCACCGAGAGTGATCACACCCTCGGCAAGCCTGTCGATCAGATATACCCGGCGTCGGGGGCAGAATCGCAGGTCCGCAGCCTCGCCGTGGCTCTGACTCTCATTCGACAACGGTCTTCGCCCTCAGCAGTCATCACACTGCGCTGTTAGAGCCCGACCCGATCGAGCTCTTCCGCGGCCATTGAAGCCGGGATCGGAAAGTAGCCGTCCTTCAGCACGGCTTCCTGTCCCTCGCGGGAGAATATCAGCCTGACGAACTCTGCGCGGAGCGGTTCGAGATCACGGGTTGGGTTATGGTTGATGTATACAAGAAGGAACCGAGCAAGTGGGTAATCCCCCGAGTATGCGTTGTCAAGAGATGGCGCAAACGCTTCGCTACCAGAGTCTTGCGAGAGCTCAATGGCTTTCACATCTTGGGTGGCGTAACCGAAGCCCGAGTAACCCATGCCGAACTTGTCGGTTGCGACAGCCTGGATGACCGCTGAGGATCCGGGCTGCTCCTTGACAGTCGCTTTGTAGTCATTGCCACCAAGCGCTACCTTCTTGAAGTACCCGTATGTACCGGATGCGGAGTTGCGGCCGTAGAGAGCGATGGGCTGGAAACGCCACTCAGAATCGGTCACACCGATATCACCCCAGGTCATCTCGGCACCCTCTACAGAGAAGATGTTCTCGAGCTGCTCGAGCGAGAGCGACTCCAGCGGGCAGTCCTTGTGAACAAAGACAGCCAGGCAGTCGATTCCGGTGCGGAGAAGCATTGGCTTGTAGCCGTGCTCCTCTTCAAATGCGTCAAGCTCGCCAGCTTTCATCTCACGGCTCATAGGGCCGAATTGTGCCTGCCCCTCGGTCAGTGCGGGTGGGGCCGTCGAGGACCCTTTGCCTACAACCTCGATCGACACGCCGGGGTAGGTACGCATGAAGTGCTCACCCCAAAGCGTCATGATGTTGTTCATGGTGTCCGAGCCCATGCTCTTGATTGATCCCGTCACGCCCTCAGCAGCCTCATAGGGCCTCAGGTTCTCATCGAGCGGGCTCGAATCAGATGCCTGAGCCGCAACACCAGTGCTCAGACCACATGCCACTACCCCCAGAATAAGCCTCTTCAACATTTTTCAGTCTCCCACGCGCAGGACTGCGCAAACAACACTTGGTCGCTTACGGGATCGAAACTGTTAAGACAAAGTAAAGAGTCATCGAGGAACCGACAACCAGGGAAGATCCCTATGCCAGGCCTGGGTTTTCTGGCCAGAATCAGCCTCCATGACGCACTGAATTGTCACGTACGAGTCGGTCACAGGGGGCTTGTCAACCGGAATCCGGAGTCTGAAACGGTACACGGGGCCGACCTGAGCCCTTGTGAGACGCCGCTGAAGCTCATCACCCTCGAAAGGCCACTCGGTGAGAGTGGTTTCTGCGTTACGGTCGAGAAGCCGAAATGTGAGCCCGCCAGGAACGGTTACGGGGAGTTGATAACGCTCATCGAACATATGAACGCTCGTA
>WUAK01000368.1 GCA_009827205.1 Phycisphaeraceae bacterium
ATCGACCTTCTCAGCGCGGCTCGCATCTCCGCGATCCTCCTGCTCGACGATTGCTCCTGCGATACAGGTCAGTCCAGCGGAGGCGTGCTGACCATGTGCTGTGAGACCTCAGATGATGTGCTCGCTGCATCGCTGCACGCGCTCTGCTCTCGGCAGGAAACCATTAACGACCTCACACGCGATCTCAGCATCAGTGTTCGCTCATCTGGTGGTGTACGCGAGCAGATGGAGCGCATCAGCCAAGAGCTCTCGCTCGCAAGCACGATCCAGCGCGAGCTGATCCCGCGCGAACTCCCGAAGATCAACGGGCTCGAATTCGGCGTGCTCTACCGCCCAGCCGGCTTTGTCAGCGGCGATATCTACAACATCCAGCAGATCGACGACAGGCACATCAGTTTCTTCATCGCCGACGCGATCGGTCACGGCGTACCAGCTGCTCTACTGACGATGATCATCAGCAGATCATTGAACATCCGAGGCGGAATCGTTGAGGGCAGACTCTTGTCACCGAGTGATGCACTCGCTCGTCTGAACGACGACCTCTGTGATGTCAGCGATGGCAACCCCCGCTTCGCAACAGCGGTGTACGGGATTCTTGACTCACAAACTGGACTCATGCGTATCGCGAATGCCGGGCACCCTCCACCGGTGCGGATAGCCGCCGACAAGGGTGAGAACTACGACATCGAAGCAGGCGGTCCGCTGCTCGGCGTATTCCATGACGCTCATTTCCCCGAAGAAACAATCGAACTCGCGCCGGGAGAGACGCTCCTTATCTACTCGGACGGGTTCGAGCTCGTCTTCCCGGACAAAGCCGAAGCTGTTGAGAATTCAAACAAGAAATCGGGCGCGATGGCGTACCTCGATCATTTGCTGCACATCGGTCGCTGGATGGATAAGGGCAAAAAGTCACTCGCCTGCGCGATCTCGGATCTTGAGGACAAGCTCGACGAAGCCTGCGGCTCACTTCACCAGGCAGACGACGTGACGGCCCTTGCAATCAGTCGCCAAGCGGTTTCGTCGAAGGCCGCCGCGTAGGCGTCTGAGTGATATCTGACTCGATCAGCCCATCGCGCAGACGCACAACCCGCTCGCACCGCTCCGAGACTTCGTCATCGTGGGTCACCATGACGATCGTCTTCCCGTCATCGTGGAGTTCATCGAAGAGATCGAGAATCTGATCGGTCGTCTTTGAGTCGAGGTTCCCCGTTGGTTCGTCGGCCATGATGATGACCGGGTTCCCGACGAGAGCTCGAGCAACCGCAGCACGCTGCTGCTGACCACCTGAGAGCTCACGAGGTCTGTGGCCGATCCGGTCCTTCAATCCCACCCGCTCAAGAGAGTCGTACGCGCGCTTCAGCCTTTCGTGTTTGGGGATGCCCTGATAGAACAAGGGCACCGACACGTTTTCCTCGATCGTCAATTGAGGGATCAGGTTGAACGCCTGAAAGACAAACCCGATCGTCTGCCCTCGGAAGATCGAGAGCTCTTCGTCGTTCATCGTGACGACCTCGCGACCTGACAGCAGAAAGTTACCGTGCGTCGGCCTGTCGAGGCACCCCAAGACATTCATCATGGTGGACTTGCCAGAGCCCGATGGCCCCATGATTGCCATCGAGACTCCCTTGTTAATCGTCAGGTCGATGCCTCGAAGCGCCTCGACCATAACCGACCCATCGGGCTTGTAGTACACCTTGCGAACATCCCTGAGCTCGGCAACGGTCTCAGGGGCGGCACTATTCGATTCGGTGATGTCCTCGGTCTGCACTGTGGTCATACACCCTCTTTACCGTTTCCTTCGCCCTCGGCTGCGTGATTCGCCTCAGGTGTAAGTTCCTGCTCCATGGCAGATTCCAATCCGTACACAGTCAAGAGGTCCTTTTCTTCGAGCGTCGTTCGACGGTTCGGTGCTCCGATGTACTCGCCGTCTCCTCGATCGATGCCCAGCACGAGCACTCCTCTGTGGCCAAGCCCAGCGTCCCCGAGCGACCGACCGATCAACGGGTGGCCTTTCTCCAGCAGGTACTCGGTGATCGCGTATCCGTGCCCCGTATGGAGCAGTGTCTCGAAATCCACCGGGCGTACCACTCCAGATTTTTCGAGTGACTTCTGGATGACACTCTCAAGAGCCAGGCTGATGACCTTGAACCGAAAGAGCATCACAATGAGCAAGACGCCCAGAATGATCACCAATACCCTGATCACAAAAGGCAGCAGACCACTCTCAATGCCCAGCATTTTCTCGAGCCAATCGGGCTCGCTCTGCATGAAAGTCACCACCATCGCTGAGAGCGCCGTGAGGATGCCGATATTTCCGATCACGATCAGGTGACTGGCAATCTTCCTGCGAACCGGGTGCGTCACGATCAACTCCGCCTCACGAGTCGTAAAGCCGACCCCAAAGAAGCACGAGAGCGACTGAAAGAGCGCCACATCATCGGCGAGCCCGGTCATGCGGAACGCTGTTGCGCCCACACGGACAATCAGGAGAGAGACCATCGCGATAATGAAGAGTGCGAAGAATGTCATGCAGCGATCTCAACCCCCGTGAGACTGCTTCGCTCACCGCTTCGCGTCGGCCTGCTCGTCGGAGTCGCCCAGCTGAATCCCAGCGAGAGCCGTCATCGGATCGGGCGCGACTTCGAACATTTTGTCGAGACCGGTCACCATCATCACCGACCAGACCCGATCATCCACTGAGCATAAAACAAGCTCGCGACTGACATCCTGTACGAGCTTTCGAAGCCGAATC
>WUAK01000369.1 GCA_009827205.1 Phycisphaeraceae bacterium
ATATGCGGGCGGATCGACCCCCGCTTCAGCGCGCCAGTCTGCGCCCGGACGCCTCAACCTCCTGCTCTCCGACGCCTCCTACAGGGTCGACTCCTGGGCCAGCCGCCTGCCCACGCTCCTCTCGCCCATGGGCATCCAGGCCCACCAGGCGGGCTCCGGTCAGCAAGCATCCGACCTCATCCAGTCCATGACCATCCACGTCGCCCTCGTTGACCTCGGCCTCCCCCTCGAGTGCTGCGAACCCAGCCAGGCCAAAGAAGGCGGCTACCGACTCCTCGATATCCTCGCCCGCCTCGCGCACCGGCCGCCGACCGTCGCCATCACCAGCGCCCGCACCCAGCGCGACGAGATACGCCAGCTCAACGCCGCACTCAAGCACGGCGCGTTCGCCGTCATCAACCGACCACGCACCACGAGGGACGTCGAAACCCTCCTCGAAGTACTTAGAAGATGTGTCACCAAGCATTACAAAGGCCGCTGGCCCGCTCACTGACACCTGTCCAGTTCAATCACGTTTCACCACTCTCAAAGAGAGAAAGACCGGAGATCACTCAAATGGCAACCAAGACACGCGTCGCGATCCGTCCACTCCACGACAAGCTCCTCGTCGAGCGCGACGAGCCCGAGCAGACCACAGCCGCCGGCATCATCATCCCCGAGTCAGGCAAAGAGCGCCCCAAGACCGGCACAGTCGTCGCCGTCGGCGACGGCGCCCTCAACACCGAGACCGGCGAGCGCATCCCAATGAACATCAACGAAGGCGACCGCGTCATCTTCACCAGCTACGCCGGCACCGAAGTCAAGTTCGGCGACGACGAGTACCTCATCATGAACGAAGCCGACATCCTCGCAATCGTCGACTAACCAAAAACCGAAGGGAGCTTGCGATGAGTGCACGACTCACAGTCGAAAGAATGTTCGCCCACGCCAAGGACAAAAACCTCCGCGTCCACTTCGCGGTGGGGGGCAGTTGGACATACATGACCGACCTCAAGCTCGTCGTCAGCGGCGCACCCGTCGCCAGCAAGGGCATCGGTGCTCTCACCGACGTCGCCGGCATCGAGCACTACGCAAACCTCACCGACGAGCAGATCGAGAAGTACACCGTCCCCATGCTCTCCTCGTCCGACCTCTTCGTCTACGGATGGATCGCCAACACCGACCTCCTCCAGGCAAGAGGCAAGGCCGACACCTACGAGATCGGGCTCCTCATCGACACTCACAAAATCGACATCGTGGGATTCAGCGATCCCCGCGAGGAACTCGACTAAAGGACCTGCTCTCACCATGAACGCAGACCAACTACGAACAGCGCTCTCAGACTGCAACGGCAAGCGCGATGTCCACCTCTGCTTCGTGGACGTCGAAGGCGCCGGCTCGCACCTCTCCATCACCGCCGCGATGATCGTCCCAGACGAAGACGACCATCTCGTCAAGCTCACCGACGGCCGCTCCGAATACGTCATCGACGCCGAACGCGTCGCATGGGCCCGTATCGGAGCGGAACACGAATCACTCAGACACTGATAAAGACACACACGAACGACCGAAGTTCGAAAGGAAAGTTACAAATGGCTGCAAAGCAGATCGCATTCGACACCGACGCACGCGAGCGCATCCTCAAGGGTGTCCAGAAGCTCGCAAACGCCGTCAAAGTCACACTGGGCCCCTCAGGCCGCGTCGTCGTCATCGAGAAGTCCTTCGGCGCACCAACCGTCACCAAGGACGGCGTCTCCGTTGCCAAGGAAATCACGCTCGACGACCAGTTCGAGAACATGGGCGCACAGATGGTCAAGGAAGTCGCCTCAAAGTCCTCACGCGACGCAGGCGACGGCACCACAACCGCAACCGTCTACGCCGAAGCCATCTACACCGAAGGCCTCAAGAACATCACCGCAGGCGCAAACCCCAACCAGGTCAAGATCGGCATCGACAAAGCAGTCGCCGCCGTCATCGAAGAGCTCGGCAACATGTCACGCCCCGTCAAGTCCTCCAAGGAGATCGCACAGGTCGGCACCTGCTCCGCAAACCAGGACGAAACCATCGGTGACATCATCGCCGAAGCCATGGACAAGGTCGGCAAAGACGGCGTCATCACCATCGAAGAAGGCCAGGGCCTCGACACCAACGTCGATCTCCTCGAAGGCATGCAGTTCGACAAGGGCTACCTCTCCCCTCACTTCGTGACCGACCCCGCAAACATGGAGTGCGAGCTCGACAAGCCCTACATCCTCATCCACGAGAAGAAGCTCAGCTCCGCCAAGGACATCCTCCCAATCCTGGGCAAAGCCGCCGAAGCCGGCGCACCCCTGCTCATCATCGCAGAGGACATCGAAGGCGAAGCACTCGCCATGCTCGTCGTCAACAAGCTCCGAGGCGTCCTCAAGGTCGCAGCCGTCAAGGCACCGGGCTTCGGCGATCGCCGCAAGGCCATGCTCGAAGACATCGGCATCCTCACCGGCGGTCAGCCCATCATGGAAGAGCTCGGCATCGACGTCGAGAAGCTCGAGCTCTCCGACCTGGGCCGCGCCAAGAAGGTCATCATCACCAAGGACGAGACCACCATCGTCGAAGGCGCAGGCTCCTCCAAGGACATCAAGGGCCGCGTCGAGCAGCTCCGTCACCAGATCGACGCCACCTCAAGTGACTACGACCGCGAGAAGCTCGAAG
>WUAK01000370.1 GCA_009827205.1 Phycisphaeraceae bacterium
GATGTATCCATCATCGACTCGAGGTCTTTGTTGGTCAGCACCTTGTCTGGGGTGTGCGCACCGATGCCGACAATCTCGACACCTGATTGAGCATTCGCGTTGATTGGCATTGCCGAGCCTCACTCCTGAATGCCCCGGTGCATCACCCTTGCGGGCGTTTCTCAGGGCGGGTCAGGCAGAGGCAAACTCAGGAGATCGCCGCCTCAACCTCGGCGATCCGTTCGACGATGCCGTCGTTCACGCCCGTCGAGACGTACTCGCGACAGGAGCGGATCGCATTGGCAATCGTACGCGGCTCGCTCGACCCATGAGCGATGAACAGGGTCCCATTCACGCCGATCAGCGGGGCCCCGCCGTACTCGTGGTAGTCGTTCTTCGCCCAGATCGATTTCGCCACGGGCGCGAAATCAGCCATCAGCTCAGGGTTTATCTCGAGGATCTCGTGGCTGATCGCCTTGAAGAGGCTCTTGGCTAGCCCCTCCGCGGTCTTGAGCACCACGTTGCCCATCAGACCGTCGGTGACCACGACATCCGCGACGCCCTCGAAGAACTCCCGCCCCTCGATGAACCCGATGTAGTTGAGACCGGGAGAACTCTGGATGAGATCGCGGGCTTCGCGGATCGTGCCAGTCCCCTTGGAGTCCTCGGCACCGATGTTCATCACCGCCACACGAGGGTTGTCCACGTGCAGCAGACGCCGACTCACAACGTCCGCCATCACCGCGTACTGCCACAGATGCTGAGCCGTCGGCTCAGGGTTGGCGCCCGCGTCGCACAGGACCATCGGCCCGTGGAAACTGGGCATCGCGACCGAGATCCCCGGGCGGTGCACGCCGCGGAGTCTCTTCATGTGCATGATGCCCGCAGACACGCATGCGCCTGTGTTTCCAGCAGAGATCGCCGCGTCGCAGCGCACACTCTCGTCTGCCTTGTGCGACGAGATCTTGCACATCTGCACGATGGACGAATCTGGCTTGCCGCGCACCGCCTTGGCGGGCGACTCAGCCATCTCGATGACTTCGGTCGTCGCATGCACGATCAGCCGATCGTCGCTAACGCCGATCTCGCCGAGCACTTCTTCGATGTCGTTCTGGTCGCCCACGAGGACGAGCTGGTCATCGCTGGAGAGATACTCCAGACCGGCGATGCACCCGCGGAGGATGTCGTCGGGGGCGTTGTCTCCGCCCATCACATCGACTGCGAGCCGCATGAGCGAATCAGTCCCGCTCTACGCCGATACCCAGCTTCTTGATCTTGATGGTCAAGCCTGGGCGGACGTACCCGGACTCAGCACACGCGCGGTGGTTGAGCTTGGGCATGCCGCTGACCGGGCAGATCGCGGGCTTGGCAGGGGTCAGCGAATCGTGAGAACGACGACGACGCGACCGGCCGTGACTCTGACGTTGTGCGGGAAGCATGCCTCGAACCTCACCTGAAGGGGCCCACCAGGCCCTGCTGACACCCCAACGCCGACGCTCCGAGCCACCGAGCCCGGCCCAGCGTGAGGGCTGCAACACTAGACCTCGATGCAGAATCAGTCAACGAATCACAGCCCATCGAAGAGTCTGCCATGCCCATTCAAAGCACGTACAAACACGGGTGTGAGCCGCCAACACTGTATATAAGGAGTCTGGACGTTTCGGGCACCCAAGGCTATCATCCCGCCGCTCGCGTCCGGAACCCCGGCCGCGATGCCTCCCTAGCTCAATCGGTAGAGCAGCTGACTCTTAATCAGCGGGTTGAAGGTTCGAGTCCTTCGGGGGGTATTTCCTTGACTTCCACCGAGTCACACAAGGTCACACACCCCGCCAATTCAGCCTCTAAACGCCGTTCCTCGATTTCGGCTTGTCTACCTGTGTGATCACTTGGGCGCATGTGTGATGCCGGATTTGATGCCGCCTCTTGTAGGCCAGCAGCAAGATCGAAATGAGCGTCTCGTGTCTGAAGGTAGTGCTGGGCTGCGATCATTGGGCTGTGGCCCAGCCAGCTCGCGACCGCGTGGGCCGGGAATCGTTCCACCCAATCCGTCGCGCATGAGGCCCGCATGTTGTGAAAGAGCCGAGGCCAAGGCTGTTCGCCCGCTTTGGCGATGATCCGCTCGAACTGCGTCCGGAGGTTCGTCCCAGCGTCTCTGAGGCGAGGAATGACGGCCTCTTCGCCCTCCTCTGCAGTGTCGTACAGGTCATAGAGAATCGGCCGCAGCGCGGGAGCGATCGGGACCACCCTTACCGCGTGTCTCTCGTGGTTGGCCGTCTTGGGGCTCCGGACCATCAGCCGGCCCCGCTCCCAATTCACATCGCCCCAGCGGAGCGTGACGATTTCAGAGGGGCACCGAAGGCCCGCGTATCGGCTCAGCGCGATGATCGTCCGCCACTGATCATCCGGGCACGCCTCCAGGATTGCACTGATCGACTCGTGCCTCACGTAGAACGATCGGTCCGGGTTCGATTGAGAGCCCGCCCTCAGGTCTTCGAACGGGTTGGACGGCATGAGTCCCCAGCGAACGGCTCTGCGGAACACACCCTTTGCGATGATGACGCGCTTGGACACGGTCGCTCGTGCCGGCGGCTTGTGTGGCTTGCCGTTGCTGGCTTTGCCCGGTTTGG
>WUAK01000038.1 GCA_009827205.1 Phycisphaeraceae bacterium
ACAGTATTTAGTCTGCATAAAGACTGGATGCACTCTCTAAATGTTCACATTTCCATAATGTGTTCTTTATAGTTTGTGAAAATCAGTTATATTGTGCTAGACACCTAAACCTTGTTTACGACGCACTTAGGATCGCATTTACACAACCTTGATGATCTGTTAACAATTCTCTTGCGACTCGCTCGATGGCACGACTGAGCACTCGGATCGATTTCGCATACTCATCGAGATCAAGATGCTCACATGGTGTGTGGTCGAGAGCGCTGTCCCCTGGCCCGTAGGCAGCGATCGGACAGTTCCAGATGGGGCCCACGACGTTGAGATCCGCCGTGCCCGTCTTGAGCTTCGGCTTGGGCGTCATCCCTTCCTCTCGTATCGAAGTCATCAGTGACCGGACCACCGGGTCGTTTCTGTCTGTGGCGTACGCACATTCGCTGCTCGTCAGATCAAGGGACGCATCGCGAGGCAGCATCGACCTGAGCTCACTTTCAAAGTCAACAGGTATAACCTGTAGAGGGAGCCTGAAACTTGTGTGGAGAGTCGCGAATTCCTTGTTTCCATCGGATTCGCTCTGCTGCCCAAGCAGTCTCGCCTGGATCTGTTCGAACACCAATCGCTTCCCACCGTTCAACTTTGAAATGCTCTCCCCGACTCTGTTCCACCACGCATGCGCGAGATCACACGCGTTTTGTGCATCTCCAGCGGAGTGTGCACTTTCAGATACAAATGTCGCGCGGATTGCCACCCTGCCCTTGTAACCAAGCGTGACCCCTTCAGCCCCGCTTGGCTCTCCGATGATGCACGCATCCGGCGAGTACCTGGCAGCGATAGCCCTCGCTCCTCTTGACTCTTCCGCCTCTTCACCGACTGCCCCCGCGACAGTCAGACTAACACCTTCGGGTAACTGGGCTTCCGACGCGGCAATAAGCATCGCGGCAAGCGGCCCTTTGGCATCCACACTCCCTCGCCCGTGCAGCACACCATGTTCGATACGTACAGGAATATCACCGGACACCGTGTCAATATGACCCAAAAGAATGATGTGAGCCTGAGATGAACTTAGATCCGCACCAGCATGAGCCAACACGCTGCCCTCTTGGTCGATCTCGCACCTGAGCCCAAGCCTGTTGGCGTGAGTCTCAAACACCCGTACCGCGGCATACTCTGACCCAGAAACACTCGGCGTTGTCACCAAATCAACCAAGACACGTACAGATTCACTACAGCCCTGAGTGCTAGGAACAGCGATGGCACCCTGCTCAAAGAGTGTCCCTTGACCCCGTCTGGCACTTTCGATGGCCCTCTCAGCGCCTGCGGAGCCGATCACGACTCGTGAAACACCGGAACCGATCGCCTCCTCAGCCGCGAGCACTTTGTTTTTCATGCGCCCCTTTGCAGCATGCTGAACTACTTCCATGTCACTGCCCGACACGGTTCGTATCAGCGAATCCGGATCATTCACCGTCTCCAGCACACCCGGCACATTTGAGAGCAGTAACAGCTCGTCGGCTTTGAGCTCAGCCGCCGTCGCCGCGGCCGCGCGGTCCGCATCGACATTGATCGCGATTCCGTCCGGTGTAACTGCTGGGGGAGAGAGAACGGGCACCATGCCAGCATCAAGAAGTGAGTTCAAGAAATCGCCGTTGACTTGCTCCACGCGACCGGACAGGTCATCACGGATGATCACCGTTGTTCCCGAGCTCATATCTCGTATGCCGTCCTCTGGTTGAACAAAACAAATGCCCGCATCAATCCCTCTCAGACCGATCGCGTTGATCCCGAGCTGCCTCAACCGCTCGACAACAGCCTTGTTGATCTTCCCGCAGTAGACCATCTCAAAGATTTCGAGTGTGCGCCTATCTGTTCTGCGCGAAACACGGCCCCCGCTGCTCTTGATGGTCCGCGTTGGGTGACCCAACGCGTCAGATAGCTCGTTTGTTTCATGTGAGCCACCGTGCACAACGACGATGCGTTCACCTTGGCGCACGAGTCCTGCAACCTCCTCCATGAGCGCAAGCGGATCTATACCTTCTCCACCCCCGATCTTGATCACGATGGTCGACATCACTACTTCCTATCAAGCCGGGTGCAGACCCGGAAAGCCCAGTCCAGATTGTTCTTCCAGCCCGAGAGCTACATTCATTGCCTGCACGGCGGAACCCGCGGCGCCCTTGATGAGGTTGTCGATCGCGCACAGTGCAACAACTCTTCCTGAACGCTCATCAACCGCGAACCCGACATCCGCATGATTTGATCCCACTACAACACGAGGATCTGGGAACCTGCCGGGCCCTGTTCGATCGGCAACGATCCGTACAAAAGGCTCCTCGCCGTAAGCCTCGCGGTACAGCTTCCAGAGATCTCTTGTTGTTACCGCCTCTTTGGGTTCGACGTGGGCGGTGCACAGCACACCCCGGACCATGTCGATGGCGGTCACCGTTGCATCGAGATCGATCGGCCCAAGCGACTGGATCACCTCTGCGATATGCCTGTGCCCATGCGGGCTGTACGTCCTCGCAGCCCTTGCGCGCACCGCGTGGTTCGAACCAGCCGCGGGTTCAGCACCCGATTCAGACGACCCAACCTTGATGTCAGCAATAACACGCTCGATGAGCCCAGCCCTTGCCAATGGCAAGAGCGCAAGCATCATCGCCGTGGCGTTGCACCCTACTCCCGATATAAGTGATGCACCCCGAATCAAGTCACGCGACACCTCAGGCAATCCATACACAGCGTGAGTAAGAGCCTCGGGTGCCGGGTGTTCACCACCATACCAATGCTCATAACTCACAGGATCGTGCAAGCGAAAGTCCGCAGATAGGTCGATCACGGTCTTCCCGACACCTCGCCAACGATCGATTTCAGCAGCAGCCTTCCCATGAGGCATGCACAGAAACAGCACATCACAAGCCTCGATCTCTTCGGATGCACAAAACAGCCGATCGATATGACCACGGAGGTTCGGGTGTGATGAGTGCAGGGGCTTTCCTACGCTTTTGCGTGAGGATACCTGCCCGATCTCGACCATCGGATGCCCCACCAGCAGCCGCAACAGCTCTCCCCCGGTGAATCCTGTCCCGCCGATAAGGGAAGCCGTCAGCGTCATGCCCGCTCTCCTGCGCCGATCGCAAGGGTGTGCCTCGCGAGGATCCCGGGGATATTGACACCCGTGACTTCGATGCTGTTGCGGAACTCCATCGAGTGGTTGATCTCGTTGACGAGCAGCCCACGCACGGGGCATTCCAGCAGATCAACCGCGACCGCGTCACCACCGACAACCTCCGCGGCTTGCACGGAGATCTCTCGGATCTCGTGGCTGATCTCGATTCCCTCTGTGCGAGCACCGCGAGCGGTGTTGGTCACCCAGTGCTCGCTGTATCTCGCGATGGCAGCTACCGGTTCGCCCCCGATCACAAACACTCGTAGGTCACGCCCGCGCTTCTCGATATGTTCCTGTGCATAGACGACCGTGTGATTGACTGAGCCGAGCGTATCTCGGTGTTCGAGGACTGCTTCGGCTGCGTCGCGATCGTTCACCCTCGCGATCAGCCTTCCCCATGACCCGATCGAAGGCTTGAGAACGGACGGGTATCCGAGCTGCTCGATGCCCCTCAGTCCCGCCTCGGGGCTGGTGGCGACGCGCATGTAAGGGATAGGCACGCACGCCGCCACCAATGCCGCCGAGGTCGAGAGCTTGTCGGCACAGAGTTCGATCGTCGCCAGAGGGTTGACGCACCGAACACCGAAGCTCTCCATCAATCTTGCAACAACCCGCGAACTTGTCAGACTCACGCTCCGTTCGACCACGACATCGAAACGAGACCACTCGCCCGGATCGTGCGGATCAAAGACCGCCTGCCTGAGATCAATCGGGGTGACTTTCGCGCCCAAGGACTCGTACTCATCGAGCAAAAGCCGTTCTTCCGTGCGGAGCCTCGTGTAGGTCATGGCGATACGCATGAGTCATCTCCTCCATCAGGCGATTACTCGCCCCAGTCTTCTTCAATCTCGGGCGCAACCTCAAGCGTCAGCGGACTGAGGCACGTGACCTCGAGCTCTACGCCGCAATCTGGGCAGCGGCACACCTGCCCGCTCAGCGGTTCTCGTCCGAATCCCACCGATGCGTCGCACTCGGGGCATGCCGCTTGGGCGGTGATGGTGTCTGACATGGCTATCTCCTTGAGTTCTGTGTGATTCTGGTGATGTGTAAAAACAACAAACCCCCGGGAGCGTCCGGGGGTTCAACTGAGATCCTGCTTCGGTCGTTTGAGTGTTAGTCGCCCGCACCGATACAAGCCGCAATCATCGCCCGGACGCTCTCGGCGCCTTTGGCTTTCGATTTACCGGCTTTTTTCGTCGATGCGTTCAGCATGATGCGGTCAACTGTACCTACGTATCTGGCTCAGTCAAGATCATCGGAGATCGATCTTAGTCGGCTTGAGCAATCGCTCCCAGCTTCATCAACGCCCCCGAGATGAGCGTGCCGATACCTCTCTTAGAGAAAGCGGAGTTCATTATGCCGAATGACGACAACCCTCCCCCTCAGGTTGCCCCTTGGCGCGACAAGCTTCACGAGATCATCTTCGAAGCCGATACCCCTGCCGGCAAAGCCTTCGACATAGCCCTCATCATCGTGATCCTGCTCTCCGTCGCTGTTGTCGTCATCAGCACCATGCCCGAAACGAACGTCGCGCCATATGACACGGTTCTGCTCACGCTGGAGTGGGTCTTCACCGCGGTCTTCACGGTGGAGTACATACTCAGACTCATCATCGTCCGCAGACCTGTTCGCTACGCTACTTCCTTCTTCGGGATCATCGACCTGCTCTCGATCCTACCGGTCTTCATCGGGCTTATTATCCCAGGTGGTGACAAGCTCCTGGTCGTACGAACACTGCGGCTGCTCAGAATATTCCGCGTCTTCAAACTGACGAGATATCTCTCAGAAGCCGCGGCACTCAACCACGCGATCCGGTCTAGTCGGCACAAGATCGCAGTCTTTCTCACGACGGTCCTGATTGTCGTGCTCATCGCGAGCGCAATTATGCATGTGGTAGAGAGCAACGCGGGGAACACGCCGTTCAACTCGATGCCCGAGGCGATGTACTGGGCCGTGATCACGATGACAACCGTTGGATACGGAGACATAACCCCGATGACTCCGTGGGGCAAAGTCACCACGACTGTGCTCGTACTCGTTGGCTACTCGCTCATCATTGTGCCCACCGGAATTCTCACTGCGGAGATTACGGGAGTCAGGAAGCCACACGTGAACACGAGGTGCTGCTCGTCCTGCATGCTCGAAGGGCACCAGCTAGACGCTATCTACTGCCGACGATGTGGCGCCCAACTCGAGCCAGACGGATCAGACGGGAACTGACACAGGCATGCTCAGGGTAATCCGGCCTCGTTCTCGGAGGACCCATCCTCAGCTTTTGCAGTAGGCAGAACAGCACCGTCTCGGATCCATCGCATCACAGCGAGCACCTCTTCGTCGCTGAGAACCTCGCCTTCGGGCGGCATGATGTCAAAGTCATCAGCCGGCAGAGATATCCGTCTGAATAGCTCGCTCTGTGCGGGATCCCCTTGCGTCAGAGTGCCGGCGATACCCTCGGCCGTGTCGAGTCTCAGTCGCCCCTTCTGCTTGCTCGCGCCGTGACAGTCGACGCACCGAGCCTCGAGCATCGCCAGTACAATCTGTGCATCGCTGCTTTCTGCGGCGCTTTCGATTGACACATTTGACTCACCCGGCCCGAGCAGATTCGCCAGAATCGGCGGTGCATACTTAGACAGGTATGTCTCTCCGTGCGTCATCGTGCCGCCCATGTGCCCCGTGACAGTCATCAACACGACCGCTATCCCCAAGACGCCTGCACGGAGTATCCCGACCGACCATTTGGGCGTGAGTGAGATCGATGCACCAACGACAAGTACGGCAGCGAAGGCAATACCAAGCCACCTGTGCCAGAAGAGCAATCCTTCTGCGTATCCACCATCGCCGGCAAGTAGCCAGCCGGCTAGAGACGAAAGAACAGCGGATGCGGCAGTCATCCATATGAGCAGTCTGCGAGTGTCAGACACATGCTCGGGCCTGGCTTTGATCGTCATCATCTCCACTATGATCACTGCTGCGAGCATACCAATGGGAAGGTGCACAAAAAGCGGGTGCAGCCTCCCGATAAATATGATGAAGTCCGCTTCCGCGAGTGTGCACAGCAACATTCGACAACCTGCCTCTGAATAGAGTCAATACTGATACCGCCAGAGTTCTCTCTGGACGCAGCAATGTACTCTGTTTTCTACCAGGGCGCTCAGGAAGCGAATACTCAACCTGTCGTGAACTTGTTACACTGCGCAGCTTCGCCTGTTCCAGGGCATGACTGCTAAAAGCTTGGCCATGCCGCACCAGCCGGTGATTCCCGCGAACATGAGCCCGCACCCGACAAACGCCGATATAGCAAGGAACCATGGAGTTACTGTGATTCCGAGCGCAACGCCCGTTGCAACCAGAGCACCAGCCGTGATCTGGACCTGCCTCATAATCGGCAGCTTCGGTGCACTTTCTGGACGGACTGTAAGCAGACCCGCGGCTTTCCAGCCCTCGATTCCACCCGCCATATGAAAGACCGGTTCTGAGTCAACACCAAAGCGTCTCGCGGCCTCGTGTGATCGCTTGCCTGTTCGGCAGTGAAACACGATCCGCTTGTCAGCGTGCTTCTTCCGCAGTTCAGCAGGATCAAACTTCGAGAGTGGATGCAACTCCGCGTTGCCAATCCTCTCTTCAGCGTGCTCATAATCTTCTCGGACATCAATGAGAACAGTATCTCCCGCTTCAAGCCACGATTGCAGCAGTTCTGGGGGAACCTCTTTTATGCCCGTGCTTGTTGCAGTTTCTTTTGATGCTTGCTCCATGTGCCATTGTACCCATGACACGTTTCATACAGTCATATGCTCGCAAGCTATTATGTGTACCGTCAAGTCCATTGTGATTGAGTTTACACGCCGGTACACTGATACAACGTCCATAAATACCCTTAAGAGGTTAGACATGCGATCTACTGTAACATTCTTGGTATTCTCGGCTGCCCTTCACGCCTCCGGGCAAGTTGAAGTATCCGAAGACGGTCACCTGACAGCCACACCTGAGATGTACGCCCACTCATCGCCTGCTACAACAGCACGAGGTGCATCCGTTCCTTTCGGTGCCGAGCCAGACTGGATGAACACGATCCGCCGACAAGTCGGCGCACTCGAAATCGCTGATCTCAATGGAGACGGTAACAACGATCTCGCAGTCGGATGCTACATCTCCAACAGCTTCCCGCCTTACGACGACTGGCACAACCTCGTCTACTTCAACACTGGTACTGGCCTTGAAACGAACGCATCGTGGATCTCAGACGAGCAGGTTCACACAACCGACCTCAAGATTGGCGATATCAACAAGGATGGGTTTTTAGACATATTCAGCTCCAACGGGGGCAGTTCCTTCAGCGACAGCTACATCTACTTCGGGACCGCGTCAGGTCCAGCAACCAGCGCTGGCTGGGTGGCCAACGAGCCGGTCGCGACGTTTAGCCTGGGGGTCGCGTTATTCGACGTTGATAATGACGACGATCTGGACGTTATCACAACGAATCAAGGTATCAACCCGAACCCGTTCCGCCGAACGTACATGTTTATCAACGACAACGGGAATCTCCCGAACACTCCCTCTTGGGAGAGCGATGACGAGTCCATCCAGAACACGGTTTCTGTAGGCGACTACGACGGCGACACATTCGATGATGTGCTCCTGACCAAGTGGGCGAACTTCGAGACAGCGCTCCATCGAAACAATGCTGGCACCCTTGATACCTCACCAACATGGACTACTGGGAGCGTCACAACCGATCGAGGCTCGGCAGCCGCGGACTTTGATGGTGATACCAAGACTGACTTCGTTGTCGGCCGCTCGGGAACAAGCAACCCATCAAGCAAGTACCGAAACACATCGGCCGACGCAACTCCCATCCTCACAGAGGACTGGGTGAGCGGAGCACCGTTCATCGGCGTGCAGGATCTTCGCGCTGTTGATGTGGACGACGACGGGGATATCGACATAGGAGAAGTCCATTTCTCAGACGGGCGCGCACACATCTACCTGAACCAGAACGGCACCGTCCCGACTACACCTTCCTGGACTTACGACGCAGACAATGTTGGTACGGCTATCGCGTTCGGAGATCTCAACGGCGACGACATCACAGATGTAGCAATCGGATACTCAGGTGAGCCGTGTGTTCGTGTTTTCTACGGCATAGCTCCGCCATGTGTCGCCGACACCAACGGAGACGGGATGCTCACCCCAGCCGACTTCACCGCCTGGATCGATGCGTTCAACAACAACCTACCCACGTGCGACCAGAACGGTGACGGTTCGTGTACCCCCACTGACTTCACGGCATGGATTGACAACTTCAATGCCGGCTGCTGAGCGTCACAGAATCGGCGAGAAGAGCTGGGCCGCGTTCTCAGCAAAGCGGCGAAGAGAACTGCGCCTGACCCAGTCTGTATCACCCAGCCGTGTGCTATTGGATACGTACTCTTTCTGCACATCAATCAGTGATCGAACAGCCTCTTTGCCGTGGAGAACCATGCTCAATTCGTAGTTGAGCCAGAAACTCCTTCTATCGATATTGACAGTCCCGATGACGGCGACATCTTCATCAACCGTAACCGTCTTTGCGTGCAGTAGGCCCGCGTCATAAAGGCATACCTTGACACCAACATCTAATAGATCATCGTAGTACGCATGACTCGCATACCGAACGATGAGGCCGTTCACCTTTGAGGGTACGACGACTGTCGTATCCACTCCTCGCAACGCGGCTGCAATGAGCCCGGTCGTAAACGACTCGTCTGGCACAAAGTACGGAGTTGTAAGAATAAGCCGTTCTTTCGCACCATGCACGGCGGCGCTGAGCATGTGGAACAGTGTTGACTGAGATTGTCCAGGCCCGGACGGTACGATCTGGACAACCTGCTCAGCAACGCGTTTGATTGATGCCGGATCCAAATCCGGGTGCTCATGCTTACTTACCTCCATATTCCAATCGATCTCAAAGACCTCATCTAACAGCGCCGCGGAAGGCCCTTCTACACGAGCTGTCAGATCAACCCACGCGCCGAATCCCTCGTTCTTCTTGAAATGCTGCGGATCCGCCATGTTCAGACTGCCCGTGTATGCGACTTTCTTATCGATAACCGCGAGCTTCCGGTGGTTGCGTATATCGACCCTGTGCAGCGATCCACGGAGAAAGTTCACGGGTAGTGAAGCTCGAATCTCGACACCGGCTTCGCGCATACGAGCCGCCCATTCCGATTTGAGCAGGTTCTTTCCTGCCACAGCATCCACCATCACTCGGCACTGAACACCTCTTTGTTCAGCGCGAATCAATGCATCTGTGATCTCGAGCACGCGTCCGGCGGGATACCAAATGTAATACAGAAGATCACACGACTCCTGAGCGCTTTCTATATCTTGCTTCAGAGCATCGAAACTCTCGGCTGCTGTCCCGATGATCCGAACCCGGTTACCCTCCATCGCCGGGCTCATCCCGCCCTGAATACCGAGTTGTGCAATTGCCTCAGCTGCCGGGTGTTCAAACGCCGTGCTCACGCCAAATCTCTGTCGCATGAGTTCGAGCGGCTTGCGGAGATCCTCAGCCACTTGTGCATTTCTCTTGCTGCGCCTTCCGCTCAGCCAGGTCTCGCCTACGAGGACATAGACGAAACCACCAAGCAAGGGAAATGGAACGACGAGCAGTAGCCAGGCGACCGTGACGCCTGTGGGCCTGCGCTTCGACAAAACTCGGACCGTCACAATCGCAACAACGCCTACGTGCAATGCGATAGATGCAAACGCGGCAAAGGCGGTCCAGGACAACCAGTTTCCCATGCAGCTCAGTCTACAATTGATACAGATGAAGCGTGAAACCGGCCATCACGAGCAAACCGACGGACGGCGGTACAGTCGGGCCCGCGCTGCAGTCCGCTCTGCGTTGCGTCGCTATCCACAAGAGCTGCTCGCGTCCCTTAGAAGCACACGCTCAGCTGCAGGACCCCCCTTCCGCGATATCCTAGATGAACTCTCACGAGAGGGCCTTGCACTCAGTTGGCTGGGGCACGCCTCAGTCATTATCGATACGGATGGCCTGAGCTTTCTAGTTGATCCTGTACTCTCGGAGAGAATCGGGCCGACGGTAGGCACGAAGACTGTTGGCCTCGGAAGGCTTGTACCCACACCTGTTTCAGCCGAGTCTATCAGAGGCGTTGATGCGATCCTGATCACACACGCGCACTTTGATCATCTCGACAGACCAACTCTCAAGGCACTCGCAGACCCTGGGACAACCGTGTTTGTTCCTCCAAGATGCAAGCGGCTCATACCAGATGGGTTCGGAAGCGTTGTCGAACTAGAACCTGGAAAGAAGATCTTGTTCAGGAACGCGTCAATTGAGACTACATCACCCAAGCATTGGGGCGCGAGGACAATTCTTGACCGCCGGCGAGGCTCGTGCGCGTACACGGTCCGTCACAACGGTTACAGCGTGTTCTTCGCCGGAGATACGGCCATGACGCATTCCTTTCAGTTGATACGCGATATCGACCTCGCAGTCTTCGGCATCGGCGCATACGACCCGTGGGAGCACATGCACGCGACTCCCGAGCAGGTATGGAAGATGTTCATCGGAATGGGCGCACAGTATCTACTCCCCGTGCACCACTCCACTTTTGAATTGTCTGAAGAACCCATGGATGAGCCAATGACTCGACTTTTAAATGCGTGCGGCGATGAAGCAAGCCGAGTGATCCGGGGTCAACCTGGAACAGTTGAAGTGCTTCAGCATGGAACCGAGTGAGAGCTTTACTATAGAGTGGCATGCGCGTATTCGAAATACGACCGGCGGTGAGATATTTTTTAGTGTCTAAGCAGGCTCAGAATGATGCTCACAACAGAGCCCGCATAGCCTCGCCCAAACAGATTCAGATGATTCAACATGTGATAGAGTTGGTAGACGGATATCCGAGACTTTATGCTGCCGGTTTCCTCAGAAACCGAGAAGTAACTGTCAAAGCACGCTTCAGGGAATCCTCCAAAGAGCTCCATCATCGCAATATCAGCGATCGGATCGCCGTAATAGACAGCCGGATCTATGAGAGCTATCACCCCTTTATCCTCGACTTGTGTTTGTAATGCGTTTCCTGCCCAGAGATCGCCATGAAGCAACGAAGCCGGGGGATGTCTCGGGATGAAATCTGCGAGACGAGCGATTACCATACTGACCAGTTCGCTTTCATCATCGCGCAGAAGCCCAGACTCTTGGGCCAAGCCGAGTTGAAACCCCAGTCTGTGCTCCTGATTGAATGAGACCCAATCATCGGACCATGTGTTCTGCTGAAGTGATGCTCCGATGAAGTTGTCCTCTGCCCAGCCGTATCGATTTTCAGCGGTAGCCGCATGGTGATTTGCTAGAGCAACTCCAAACTCTTCCCAACTACTCGGGAGTGTTCTCGAGTGAGTCTCTAGATACTGCATGAGTAACACCACACAGTTGTTAACCGTGTTCAAGGCGTGTGCGTAAGGGATAATGAGTTGGCCGGAAGCAGACAGCCCCGTTAATCCCAAATACTCTGATTCGAGTGGCGCAGCAGCGGATAAATCGGCTACCTTCGCGACGAGTTCTGACTCTTCGGCTAGCTTGACTCGAAATATCTCCCTTTGGGCGTTACTTGACAGTACCCGAAACTCAGCACCGCTCACTGCGAATCCGTTCAACTCAAGTGCCTGCAAGATGGCAAATTGGGAAGATTCCAAGTCTCACCTCAAGGAAGTAGCCCGAAGATAACAACCGCGCTGGGTAGACCTGGATACGCTACCCCAGAATCGCTCGGCTCGCAGCCCAGCGCTTTCTTGATATTCTCATAATGGGCGGCAGGCTGGCCGCACCGGGAGGTACTGCATGGCTAAGGCAAGGACTGACATTCTGATCGCGGCGATCATCGGTGCCGTGTGCGGCGGAGCAGGGCTGAGCATGGTCGCCGCCTCACCAGCGATTCAAGCGATCGAACCCGAGACGACGAGTTACGCAATCGGATACGACCTAGGTCTCACGACCGCTGAACGCCTGAAGCTCGATGCCGTGAAAGTTGAACCCGGCGCACTAGTACAGGGATTCGAAGATGCGATCACGGGTGCTGAACCCGCCTATGACGAGTCCGAACTTGATGCCAAACTTGCGGTACTCCACCGCGAAGTGACCTCACGAATCGCGAAGCAGTTGATGAACGACGATCCAGTGTTCCGAGCACTCACAGGCCGGAACGAGCAGGCGAGCAGAGACTTTATTGAAACGATCGCCTCAAAGGATGATTCTGTGAGGCTGCCAGGCGGGGTGGTGTACCAGGTGAAGTCGGAAGGCTCGGGCGATACTCCAGCACTCACCGATGTGGTCACAATCTCATTCCGAGCAAGACTGCGTGACGGAACACTCGTGGGCGATGAACAAGAGATCGAGATGAGACTCGACGGCATGATTGTGGGCGCACAAGAAGCTATTTCAGAGATGAGTGTCGGATCACGATGGATTGTCGCAATCCCGCCTGAAAAAGCATTCGGCCTCGGGGGCCGAGATCCCGACATCGGCCCGAACGAGGCGATTCTCGCCGATGTTGAACTGCTCGGGATTCAGAAGTGACACGAACAGGCAATTTACTCATTATTGGTTTGTGCTGCGCTGTCACTGGAGCGTGCGCAGCTCAACACAAACTCGATTCGAACCTGTCGCAGAATTCACGCTATAACGTGGCAACCCCTAAACCGCGCCGTCAACCTGATCTCTACACAGTAGATCGCTCTACCGGGACTATGAAATACAACAGGTCGGTAGCATTCAAAGATCCCTCATACTCGATCTACCAGCGCTACACCACTGATGTCTACTCCAACTTCATCCCGTATAACACCTCTTCCGGACGCGATCTCTCTAGGCACTCAGCTCGCCCACAACCTATACGAGCAACCCCTGGCTCGGCTCGCAGCCGCACACCAACGACAGTATCTGCTCTCAGTCGATCGAGCCGGGCATCACCCGCAGCCATCCCGAGTAGCGGCTTGTCTTCGGGACGGTACACTGTTGCGCGTCCGACGAGCAGGGCAGCATCTCATTCACTCAAAGCTCCGACTTACAGCGTCACACGCTAACAGCTCTGCTGATATGGGATTATTTCACAACATAGACGCCTGTCGCGTTAACGGTGAACACACTCGCGTTCGGGCGAGGACCGACGGTCCCTTTGATGATGACCTCATCGAGTTCCTTGAGACTGCCATCACGAGGATCACCCGATGCAAGCCGGATGGTAGCCATATTTGCTGTCAGGTCTTCAGGTTTCTCACAGCAATAGTCCCAGGGCTTTGTGCATTTGTCGCCAGGTATCTCGCCGCAGTGAGGCAACGCTAGATCCACGATCGTGAACACAGGACTTCCATCGCTGATTGTCTCTTTCCGGCCACCGATTCGCCCACGGACAACTATTGTCTGTCCTTCCGTTGCGCTTGACTTCACTTCAGATACGGAGACTGCACCTGTAGGCTCGGTCTCAAGTAACCAAGCGGCGTTCTGAACAGAGACCGAGGCACTCGAATCCGTGCTCTTGGATGACTGCTCTCCGCAGCCAGCAAGTGCAACAATTGATGAAAGTGCGATCGCAAGACTTGTGTGCTTCATGTGTACTTCCTTTACAAGGCTTAGTAATTCAAATCGATCGAAGTGCTTCTGGAATCGGTAATCGCAAACAATGCGCCGCGGGCGGAAGTGCGCCAATCAAGCCCAGCGCAAGACCACCTAAGAAACCAGCGAGAACAACGGGCGCGTCAATTGTTAGTGCAAAGGCGCCCATAGAGAACCTGACCGCTATCCCATCGAGGAGAATGACGCCAACTACGGTCCCGATGAGTGCGCCGCATGCCGCGGTGAACACCGATTCCTCAACCAGATTCATCACAATGGCGTCACGCGTGTATCCCAGCGCCTGGAGCAT
>WUAK01000371.1 GCA_009827205.1 Phycisphaeraceae bacterium
GCTGTCGCGTGGAGCGACGAGGCTGTCGTGACCAAGGATTCGATGATCACCGCGCGCGTCGTCCGCACGGGGCCCGCGCTCGACGGCCAGACGCTCGCGCTGCAGTTCGAGCACACGATGAGCCTCGACGGCGAGATGCTCGACCCCGCCGCGTAAACCGACCCCGAGTATCCGCTTGCTTTGCAGGGCGATCGTTTGCCCTGTCTATCATTACGCTGAGGCGTTTAGGAACGTATCTGCGTGAGAGGAAGCAGCATGCTCTGGCAGCCTTCACTTAATGAGCGGTACACCAAGGCGGATCCCGAATCGCTTGCGCGCGATATCGAAGACCGCCGGAAGCGCCTGGGTGACAAGCTCGTCATCCTCGGGCACCACTACCAGGCCGACGCGGTGATCAGGCATGCCGACCTCACGGGCGACAGCCTCAAGCTCAGCCAACTCGCTGCGCGCGTCTGCGACGAGAAGCCGGTCGAGCATCTGATCTTCTGCGGCGTGCACTTCATGGCCGAGTCCGCCGACATGCTCACCCCCGAGCACGTCACGGTCACGCTCCCCGATCTCTCTGCGGGCTGCTCGATGGCCGACATGGCGCAGCACGACGACTGTGTCTTCGCGTGGGAATCGATCCACAAGGAACTCGACAGGCAGGGGTTTACGGGACGGGTGATCCCGATCACGTACGTGAACTCGTCCGCAGCGATCAAGGCGTTCGTCGGCGAACACGGCGGCGCGTGCTGCACGAGCTCGAACGCGGACACCGTCTTCGAATGGGCCGCCCGTGGTGGCGACGGGGAACCCGGCGACGACATCAAGATCCTCTTCCTGCCCGATCAGCACCTCGGACGCAACACCGCACACAAGTTCGGGATCGAAGTGGCCAAGCACGCGTTCCTGTACGACCCGAAGCTCACGAACCAGGGCCAGCCGCTCGGCGGGATGACCCCAGATCAGCTCCGCGACGCGAAGGTCATCCTGTGGGCCGGGCACTGCTCGGTGCACAAACTCTTCAGGCCCGAGCACGTGGACGAGATCAGGGAGCTGAGTGCACAAGAGAGCGACCAGGAGCCCTGGAATGTGATCGTGCACCCAGAGTGCTGCAAGGAAGTCGTGGACAAGGCCGACGACTCTGGCTCGACCGAGTACATCCTGAAGAAGATCATGGAAGCCAAGGCCGGCACGCGCTGGGCGGTGGGTACCGAGCACAACCTGGTCAATCGATTGCGGCTCCAGGCCGCCGAGCGAGGTGTGACTGTCCGGATCCTGAGCGATTGTCAGTGTCTGTGCACCACGATGTACCGGATCGACGAGCCGCACCTGCTCTGGTCGCTCGACATGCTCTGCGGTATCTCCCCCAGCGGCAAAGAGCGCGAGCCGGAGATCCCCAATCAGATCAAGGTCGCGCCGCAGATCAGGCGTGACGCGCTGCTCGCGCTGGACCGGATGCTCAGACTGACAGCACCTGCCCCGGCATGATCAGGCCAACGAGTTGAGCGTAGTTTGATTACGAACCAATGTTTGTGCGCGCGGTGGCGCTCGGCTTGGCTTCTGTGAACGCGGCGTGGTGCCCGTCATGGTTCGGTGTGACAGCCGAGTTGCGGCCCGCGGGTTTGGCCTCGACGGTTGCGCCGCTTGTCATACCACCAAGCTTCTCAGTCGCGATCCGCATGAGCCGACCCGCCTTGAACTTGACGGACCACTTGCTCGGAACCTCGACGCGTTCGAGCGTCTTGGGGTTCTGCGCAATGCGGGCCCTGCGCTCGCGTACTTCAAAGACACCGAAGTCGCGGAACTCGAGGCGGTTGCCCTCACCGAGATCGTTCACGACCTCATCAAGAAATGACTGCACGATCTTCTTCACGGTCACGCGCTTCTCGCCCGTCTCGTCGGCGATGCGATCGATGAGCTCTTTCTTGGTGACGGTCTTGGACTTGATCTCGTTGTCTGTAGCCATCGGTCCCCCAACTCAGCCCCGACCCTCGCACGGGCGGGCGTCCGGCAAGCCGAACAATGTAGCCGCGTTTCCTCATCCCTGCCACTTGCTAGAACGACTCTAAACAGAGACGCCCCCACAGTTTAGCGACACATCCGTGGCCGCGAAAGATACACAGACGACCGTAGGCCGGCTGATTCGAGTCTGTCGACCGCCCATCAAAACCGAATCGCGATACCGCCGTACAAACCGGCGAGTGCGCCCTCGGCCTCCACCTCGTCCGATTCGAGATCGAACACAAGAAGGCGGTACCCGATCTGTGCGCCGACATTCGGCGTGGGCCTGTACTTGAAACCCACAGTGAGATCGAGCGATGACGACGACTGATCGTCAAGCTCGGGAAGATAGCCGAAGTTGGAAGAGAAGTCGATCGAATACTGATCCTGAAAGTGGATCTCCCACTTCGCGCCGACGATCGGTTCGAGATGGAACATGTCGCCTTCGACAGAACCCGTGGTGCCACCCGCGGTGATCTCTGATTCGAGGCTGTAATCAAACGCGCGCACACCGCCGACGAGCTCAACTGCGGAGCTTATCTCAGGCACACCGCGTTCGTTCGGGTCTGACTCAAACTCCCAGATGCGGTATCCCGCGCGAAGTGAGGCCGTATTGAGTTCTACCTCTGTGCGGAGTGTATCGCCAGCTGCTACGGAGAGTGTGCCGAGTGTCCGAGCCGTGGCCTGGACCGAAGCGCCGTTCTGTCCTGAA
>WUAK01000372.1 GCA_009827205.1 Phycisphaeraceae bacterium
AGTTTGATCTCAAGGGGATCAGCTCGGCTGTCGCAGACATCGGGGGCGGGAGCACAGAACTCGTCTCACTCAACGACGGCAAGATCGACGCGGTCCACGCGCTCAAGTTCGGAGCCGTCCGACTTACCGAGCGCTTTGGGGCTTGTGAGCCTGGCAACGAGAATCAACTCGAAGAAATGCGTTCGTTTGTTCGCGAGTCCGTGACCGCAGCATCCAAAGAATTCAAGTCCGATCCCGCGATCCTTGTCGGAACCGGGGGCACGATCACCTGCCTCGCACTGATGGCAACCCGGCAGGAAGACACGGGCGATCTGCCCACGTTCTTCCCGAATTCCAGCAGGGGTCACGAGGTGACTCTCGCCGAGGTGCGAGAGTTTATTGATGTGCTCACGGCACTACATGTTCCAGAGCGAGCTTCCCTGTCAGGGCTCAGCACGGATCGCGCCGACATCATCGTCGCTGGTCTCGTCATCATCGAATCGCTGCTCGATGTGCTGAAGGTCAACGCGGTCAAGGTCCACGACCGGGGTATCCGTGACGGGATCATCCTCGAGATGATCGATGAACTCGCGGGCGCATCGTCCGCTGTCGCGGCTGGCGCGCTACCGACACTCGCAACCGCGGTAGAGTTTGCCGACCGCTGCGGCGTCAATATCCCCGGCGCGATCCACACAGCCAAGATCGCCACGAGCATCTACGACCAGCTCGCCAATCTGAAAGTCATCAAGCACCACCGCCGACTCCGCGAGGTGCTCGAAGCCGCCGCGATCCTGCGCGACGTCGGCGCCGTCATGAACTACAACCGCCACCACAGGCACAGTTACCACCTCATCCTTCATTCTGGTCTTGCTGGCTTCACGCAGGAAGAGATCGAGCTCATAGCTGTGATCGCGAGATACCACCGGAAAACGAAGCCCAGCACCTCACACGACGAGTTCAAGCGACTCACCCCAGAGAGTCAGACCATCGTCCGCAAACTGGCGGGGATCCTCCGCATCGCCGACGGGCTCGATCGCACGCACACCCGCGATGTCGAGTCTGTCAAAGTTGAGATGGACGAGAATACGATACGCATCCTCGCGGTCAGCAAGGTCAACCCCACGGCCTGTATCGAGGGCGCTCAGCGCAAGTCAGATCTCTTCGGTGACGTCTTTGAAGCTGAGACCATTATCCGCTGGCTCGATCCGGGCATCGGTGATTCTTCGAACTCATCAAAGTCACGCAAGCCGTTCAAGTCTTACAGCGAAGAGCCCCTGCCAGGTAAGCTTATCATCGTCGAAGGACTGGATGGTTCCGGCAAGAGCACGCAGATGGACCTGCTCAAGAAGTGGGTTGCGTCGCTTGGCTACTGCTCCTACTTCAGTGAGTGGAACTCCTCCGATCTGGTGCGTGAGACAACCAGGCGGGGCAAAGCCACTCGCCAGCTCACGCCTCTGACATTCTCGCTCATCCACGCAGCAGACTTTGCAGACCGTCTCGAGGGTGAGATCCTGCCTTCACTCCAGGCGGGCGGGGTCGTGTTCGCTGACCGCTACATCTACACTGCGTTTGCGCGCGACGCCGCACGCGGGATGGACCGTGACTTTGTACGCAGGCTCTACCGCTTTGCACCCAAGCCATCGCTCGCCGTTTACTTCAGGCTTCCGCTCGAAGAAGCGCTCTCGCGCATCCTGCACGGCAGGCCCGAACTCAAGTACTACGAAGCAGGAATGGACCTCGGGCTCAGCGAAGACCCGTACCAGAGCTTCAGGCTTTTCCAGAGCAGGATCTATGACGAGTACGAACGGCTCGTCGAGGAGCGCGGGCTCTCGGTCATCGACGCGATGCTCCCAATAGCGGAGCAACAGGTCCAATTCAGAAGCATCGTCGAACCGCTGCTCAAGGATGTCGTTCGGATGCCCATTCTCGATCGCGTTGAGGTGCTCAAGCGGAACAACCTCGTGGGCCGCTATTGGTAAACCAACGCCCGATAGTAGTGGTCTGTTTGACGACTATATCGATTGGTTTGGCGCTATCTGACAGTATGAAACGCCCTGGAAATCGTTGATATGGCTTGATTCTCTCTGTACCGATAGCATTTTTGACACATGGCAGCGGCTTTTGTCGCATATATCCAAGTCAGCACACGCGGGGTGTCGCTGCAGAGATTCCAGGTTCCGCGGAGCGGAGCCTCTACGCAAGGGAATGCTCACCAGGCATGAACGGTTTTAAGCGACTCATATCAATCACCACCGCAGCGGGCACCCTGACGCTTTCAGCCCAGGCGCAGCTCGCACAGAGTGATTTCAGCATCGACGCCGAGGGCTGGACAACCGCAGACAACGGCGGTGTCGCGCCAGTACTCATCGCTGGTTCAATCACGCAACAGGACACTGGCCCGGGCCAGATGGCATTCGTTGCGCCTCCAGCATTTCTGGGCGACAAGGGCTCTGCGTACAGGGGTACTCTGAGCTTCGAGATCAGTACTTCAAAGTTCCCATTCGCACCATCGAACCCGAGTGTGCAAGTCACAGGCACTACATCACAAGGACCTCTTTCGCTCGAGCTCACGCTCGCGCCTCCTTTGCCCGCGCACGCGTTCAACGACTACACGATCAACTTCTCAGAATCGAAGCCCTGGAAGGTTGTTGGCCAGGCCCGGTCGCCCTCAGCGCTCGAGTTCAAAGAAGTGCTCTCGAGCCTGACCGAGCTCCGC
>WUAK01000373.1 GCA_009827205.1 Phycisphaeraceae bacterium
GCTCAAACATCAACGCCATGCGCGTGCTCGAACCCTGGGCAGATCGCATCGCGAGCGATCCGAACGCCTCGACCGTGCTCGTGCGGCTGCTTGCAACCGTCAGAATTATCACCGGTGATGAAGACACCGCGTGGGACTTGATCGCGCCGAGAATCAACCGCGACCCACGCTGGCTCAGCAGCGCGATCGAAATCTCACGCGACCTGCTTACCAGAGGAGGCTCTGCCGGTGCCGCTGCCGCGTGGCTCGACAGAGTCACGCAAGAGTGGCAACCCGACCCTGAAGACACACTCCGCATCGCACAAGCAAGACTGGATATCGCCTCGCGCACCGGCTCGGAGAGCGACTTGCTGCTCGTGATCACCTCACTCGATCGCCTCGACGCGATGACCCAGCGGTCTGACTTGATCGACCGCGGTGCCGCCCTTCTGCGCATCACCACAGAGAGACAACTCGGTCGCACCGCCGATGCCGCAAGAAACGCGCGAGAACTCGCCGCCGGACGGCCGGGCGACTCGATTGCCCTGAGCATGGCAGCGCTTACCGCGATCGAGTCAGGCGCGGACGCCCAAGCCGCAATCACCACCGCCCAGCGCGCAGTGACACTCGCCGAGGAGAACCCGCGGGGACGCTTCGAGCTCACCACCGCGCTCGATGCGCTGGGTCAGGCCCAACTCGCCTCGGACCAACCCGTCGAAGCAGAAACCTCGTTCAGAAGAGTTCTCGGACTACAGCGTGAGGCCGCCTCGGCCAAGCTAGGCCTCGCTCAGGCGCTCCTCGCCCAGGACAAATCGACTGAAGCCGCCAGGATCGCTCGCGACCCGCTGCTCATGGAAGCAGTCCGAACGAGGCCCCTGCTCAAATCAAGGTACGACAGGCTTACAGACGCCATACGGACCGCCGGCTGATCCAATCCCACATTTTTGGTGATTTGTACCCGAACAGCTGCCCCATAATTTTGGGCCACTCTTGCTCAATTGAGCCAACATGATCCGATGTTCCGGGTAATATGGTCCGCAAAGTAGTTTTACAGGCCTTGCAGGACATCTGTGCTTGACGCAGGTGGAAACCCTGTGCATTATTGATGTAAGTTCTGTCATTTGGGCTCTTTGCGGCCCAGGCCCGTAGCTGCTAGACTAGTGACCACTTGCTGGAAGCAAGGGCCGATAAAGGAAGAAGTGAGGATCAGTCATGGATACGACACGCATAGCCTCTTTGAGCGCAGCTGCCCTAATCGCGGGAGCCGCCTCTGCTCAGGATCTGACCGTGGTCAACGCACCGTGGGCAGGCGAGAGCACACACGCCCAGATGCTCTCCGAAGCTTTCGGAGGCACGTTCACCTCGCTCGGTCAGACCGAGGGCATCAACGCTCTTGCAGGTCAGTCGAACATGGTGCACACCGGGTTCACCAACGGCTCATACACCTTCAGCCGTATCGCTGACACCGGCGACTCGGGCACCATCAGCCTCCGCGATGTTGCTGGCGACGACACCAACTGGGGTGCCGGTTCATACCGTGCCGAGAGCATCGGCGGCTACTCGTCACTCTCTCATGACTTCGGCTACATGGGCAGCGACGGCGAATTCAACACCATCCTTCAAGCCGGCACTTCGGGTCTCATGAGTTCGATCCACCCGAATGAATCGTTCACTTGGGCCATCCAGACGAGCAACGGCCGTGAGTACGCCGGCGACTCGCTGATGAACCAGGGTGGACAGGACCAGATGGTCAGCTACGCCATGTACGACGAGACAAACCGTCTCATCGGTGCCATCCTCTTCTTCGAAGACTGGCACGGCGGAGGCAGCGACTACGACTACAACGACTTTGCAGTCATGCTGACCCTCGCACCCACACCTCAGGCCGCCCTCCTGGGTGCCCTCGGACTCGGTGGTGCAGGCCTCATGACAGGCCGCCGCCGCCGCTCGCTCGCCTGAATCCGAGCAACAAACTGATCCTTGAAGGGCAGGTCTTGAAAGAGACCTGCCCTTTTTCATTTCTATTCTCTCCCTATCTAGGGGTTCTCATGCAAAAAATCGATAAAGCCCCTCATTAACGGGGTGACTCCGGTAATTCCCCTACTACTATGTAAACGACGCGGGTTGGAGGCCCGCAAGTGTGGGTTCTGAATCAAAATAAGGGAGATGTGGGATGGAAAGCCCTGCCTTTATCGGAGTCATCGGTCTGATACTGACCTCAGGAATTGCGCTCGCAGATAACAACTACACAACTGTTCGCGACGCTGGCAGCGAGCCAGGACATGCGTCGATCCTCAGTTCTGCTCTAGGCGGCAACTTCTCCGCTTCGGGCCTGGATTTCAGCAACGGTTCGATCAGCGCTGTCCGCAACCGCGACTCTGGCATGTACTCGGGCGACCAGATCTGGTCCGCCGGAAGTTACAACGCCAAGATCGTTGGTAACCATGGCAGCTACGACTCGCTCTTCGGCTACGTCAACGGCGACCGCGTCGGGAACTTCCAGACACTCCTCGATGCCCAAGACGTAGGCTCCTCGGCGTCCACCACCATCAACGACGACTTCCGCTGGGCCATCAAGGTCGACGGCTTCATCTTCGATCACGTCTACACATCCCGCGAGCGCGACAACTACGGCAAGGACATGATGGTTTCATACTCGCTCTACAACGCAGCGGGTTCGATGATCGGCTCCATGCTCTGCGTCGAGGACAAG
>WUAK01000374.1 GCA_009827205.1 Phycisphaeraceae bacterium
ACGAGGATGGTGGATGCAAGAGCCTTCTTCCCAGTACCAGTGAACATCGACCACTCCTTCTCTGGATCGTCCCAACCACCAGAGCCCGCGTTCAAATCGCAGACCGTTACCGAGGGCGCAGACCCATCGGACAGGCAAGGATACCAACGTGCGGTGTCGAGTGTCGCGGGAGATCACAAGATCATGACCAGAAGATCAAGTTCTGTTCAACTGATCATCGCCGACGCGATTTGCGACGCAAATCTGTCGGTTACAAGCGACGCTAATTCACAGGCGGCACTGCTTCTAGAGCAAACCGAGCAGACTTTGCGCGTTCTCGCGGTCGGTCACGAACGCGACGTTCTCGCGCACGAGGCAGCACCCTCCGCGGAGCGCACCGTTTGCTCCGGGCACGTCATCCTCCCCGCCCTTGTGAACGCACACACACACCTCGACCTCACCCACATCGGGCCCCAGTCGTATGACCCGAGCGACGGCTTTGTCTCTTGGGTCGATATGGTCCGCTCGAGACGACATGACGAATCTGGCCAGATCGCCGAGGCGGTACGTTTGGGCTGCGATCTGCTCCACAGGGGCGGCGTGTCCCTGGTGGGGGACATCGCAGGGGCCCCGATGGGCCAGCCCTCACTCATTCCGTTCGAAATCCTCTCAGAATCTGGGCTCGTGGGCGTCAGCTACCTCGAGTTCTTCGCCATCGGTACCAGAACACAGTCATCAGTTGACCGAATCGAGAGCCTGCTCGAAACCACCCCGGTGAAGCAACGAAGGGGGATCAGGCTCGGACTCCAGCCTCACGCACCAAACACCGTCAGTCCGGAGGCTTATCTCGCCGCGGGCAGGCTTGCCGAGAGGTTTGATCTTCCGCTGATCACGCATCTGGCGGAATCCGTTGAGGAGCGTCAGTTCGTTGCAGAGGGTGCCGGGCCTCAACTCGAGTTGATCCAGAGGCTCGGGATCTGGGATGAACGATCCGCGGTTGCGTTCGGCAAGGGCAATTCGCCCGTTCAGCACCTCTCAGGGGTGCTCGCTGGTTTCGAAATGAGCGCCGTGCACGTCAATCAATGCTCGGACGATGACCTCAATCTTCTCGCTCTCACAAACACATCTGTTGTGTATTGCCCGAGAGCCAGCGCATACTTCGGCGCGGCTGACTCGTTCGGTCCGCACCGGTACCAGGAGATGATGGAGCGCGGTATTACGGTTGCGCTCGGCACGGATTCGATCATCAACCTGCCGCCTGATGAGGTTGTATCCACCGGCCTGAGCCCTCTCGCGGAGGCACGCTATCTCTACACACGGGACAAGACAGACCCTCGAATGCTCCTGCGGATGATGACGACAAACGCAGCCCAGGTTCTGCGCGAACCGGAGGCCCGTGTCCTGCTCTCACAGGGAGCCGTTCCTGCAGGGATCATCGCTATCGAGGGGGGCAGATCGGGCGATCCGTTTCACCGGGTGATGTCCTCAGAAGCCTCTCCGCGATGGATCACGGGGGCCGAATCGGCTTCTTGTTAGACGAGAATCGATCCGGTAAAGCAGAACGAAATCGGCGATATGCGTACAGTCCTAGACGCAGCAAAGAGCGTTGGCAGGAGGCTTGATTGAGCGCGAAGTGGCGTCGAGTGCAGGCATGGGACAAGGAGCATCTGACAGGCGCCCTCACGCCCGTTCGGCTCGTGCTTCATGCGTTGAGTTCTGTCACCTTTGCGCTCACCATGCTGATCGGGGTGGCGCTTTACGCCGTGCTGGCGAGTGTCCCTGTTGGGCTGCTCGCGCTCATCCCGACTTGGATCCTCTACATCGCCTCGATGCTCGCGGTCTCAGTTCTGCCGGGCGGCATCTGTGCGTTGCTGGCGCGCAAGATCGCGGCTCAGAAGTCGATGGCTCGTGCACCCTCGTTCCTGCTTACCGCGGGTTCGCTGGTCATCATCACCGCGGCGGGTGTTGTGTTCTGGACCGACTTCATCTGGCCCGCGCTGCGCTATGAGCAATCGACGGGCGAGGGTGTCAGGCTCTTTGCCGGATTTGTTGAGGCCAACGCGAGCACCACGATCCGCAGGCTGCCGCTCTTTGAGATGACCGAGCTCGAGTTCTACGCGTGGTGGCCCATGCGCGTGATGCTCATGATCTTCACGATCAATCTCATCGTCGCGACCATCCGACGGATCGAGTTCAAGTTTGTCAACATCGGTGTGCTGACGGTGCACACGGGGATCGTCATGATCGCCGTGGGCAGTATCTACTACCAGATGTTCAAGCAGGAGGGCGACACGCTCCTGCTCGCGGGTGGCGCAATGCAGGGTCACGCAGGGACGGGTGCCGGCCCTGCCCAGGCAGCGTTCTACGACCGCGAAGACCCGGCGCTCTGGTTTCACACGGGCATGGACTGGCAGCAGCGCCGGATCACGGGCCTGCCCAGGTACAACGACTACAACCTCGATGCGGGCCGGGGCGAAACGGTGCAGTCGCTCGTCTCGCCAGACCAAGTCCACGCTCACGAAGACAACGGCGCGATCGACATCTCAATCCCGGGCGACAACGGCGACGATCTCGAGTTCAGCATTGTGGGATTCGCGACGTACGCCGAGCCCGAGACGTTCTGGCAGCGCGTAGACCCGCCTCG
>WUAK01000375.1 GCA_009827205.1 Phycisphaeraceae bacterium
GGTGTCTAGAGCGCTCCGCTTTGAAGCGGAGATGAACCCTGTGTTTCACAGAACGGAGATCTTACCACTCTACGCCAGGCTTTCACCAAGCGATCAGCAACGGATCTTCCGTCAGTCATCGCAACGCAGAATTGTACTCTCAACAAATGTCGCAGAAACCTCGCTCACTGTACCGGGTATCCGATATGTCGTTGATTCTGGCCTTGCACGGATGAACCGATACTCCTCTCGCAGGAAGATTCAGTCTCTCCAGATCGAACCAATCAGCAGAGCATCCGCACGCCAACGAGCCGGGCGTTGCGGGCGTACAGAGCCCGGCATCTGTGTGAGGCTCTACTCAGAGTCAGATCACGACAGCCGTGACGAATTCACGAGTCCCGAGATCTTGCGTAGCAATCTCGCAGGTGTGATCTTGCAGATGCAATCACTCAGACTTGGTCTGCCCCAAGATTTCCCGTTCGTCGAACCCCCCGATTCACGACGTATCAATGACGCTTACGATACTCTACATGAGTTGAATGCGATTGATCTCAATCGCAACCTGACCACGACGGGACAGACCTTAGCTCGCATTCCCGTCGACCCACGGATCGGCAGGATCCTCGTGCACGCATGCGACGAAAGCGTGTTGAAGGATGCACTTGTCATTGCGTCATTCCTAGAAATACGAGATCCGCGAGAACGGCCGTACGAGAATCGCGACGCAGCTGATAACTATCACGCACGCTTCAAAGACACAACATCCGATTTTCGATCTGTACTTAGACTGTGGGATCACTATCACAACCTGAAAGATGAGCTCTCCCGTTCCCAGCTCAGGAAGCGTTGCGCGAAGGAGTACCTCTCGTACCAGCGTTTACGCGAATGGACTGATACACACAGGCAGCTTCGCGATCTATGCAGGAACGCCGGTCTTCGTTCATCCAATAAGCACGGTGAAGAATCGCACGATGCTCTTCACCGCTCGGTTCTATCCGGGAGTCTTACCGGAATCGGCAAGAAACATCACGAAGGCGGTTACAGCGGCTCGCGAGGTGGACGCTTCTATATCCATCCAGCATCGGGGGTAAAAGATAAAGGCACACAGTGGATCGTTGCTTCTGAACTTGTGCGCACGACGAAGCTCTTCGCCAGGACAGTGGCACGTATCGATCCGAGTTGGATCGAGTCAGTAGCAGGACACCTTATCGTCCGCGAATATGCCGAACCCGAGTACATCGCTGAGCGAGGACGGGTAGAGGCACGTGCGACTGTTACACTCTTCGATCTTGATATCAGTAAAGATCGGCTAGTCGATTATGGCTCTGTGAACCGTGAACATGCTCGCCAGATCTTTATAGAGCAGGCCCTGGTCGATGATCAACTCGAATCTGATGGGAAGTACCGAGAGCATAACCATATTCTAATCGCCCAGTATCAACGCGACGAAGCAAAGTTGAGACGTGCAGGGCATCTTGATCGGGAAAGGATGATTCATTTCTTCGAGAAGAGACTGCCAGATGACGTGATGACTGCAAAGCGCTTCGATCGCTGGAGGAGAAAGGCCGAGAAAGAAAACCCCGAACTGCTCTTTATGCGGCCTGAGGACATCGGATATGAGGCAGCAGATCAACCGGACCAGACTCTCTATCCCGATTCGATCACACTGAGGCATGGACCAACGGTAGCAGTTGAGTACAAGCACGACCCGGGAGGTGTTGATGATGGGATGTCAATACGTGTGCCCCTCCAAGTCGCTTCTGGGCTTGATACCGATCAGGCGAACTGGCTGGTGCCTGGCTGGCTTCATCAAAGGGTCGCCGCAGTGCTCAAGGGACTTCCCAAGGAGATCCGCAGACAGTTCAATGTATCGGATGTTCTTAACCCAGTGACATCACGTTTACATCAATCCAAGGGAGGTTTCTATGAACAGCTTGCCAGTGTCGTGACTGATGTAACGAAGGTAACAGTGACGCCCGAGATGTGCCGTGCGGTCAGACTAGACAACCACCTGTACCCACTTATCAGAGTCGAGAATAATGGCAAGGTAATATGGCAGAGTAGAGATGCTAATGAAGTCGTGTCAAGAGCACGCAGACAGGCTCCAAACCGAATGGGGCTGCAGACAGATAATTCCGAGCGCTACACTGTATGGCCCAGCGATTCCGCGCTGCAATCAATATCTCAAAATAGAGCCACACAATATCCGGCTCTTGTCGATGTCGGTGAATCTGTAGAGATCCGACGTTTTGACGACCAGCAGACCGCATACTACAACCACTACTTTGGAGTCCGTAGACTTGCACATATAGCACTTCAACAAGATGTACGAAAACTATTACGGCACACTCCGAACGTGAGCAAAGCAAGAGTTGGCTGGGCCACAGTCAAGGGCGCCCCGAGTCCGGACAGCCAGATCGCAGGCATGATCGCGGAATACGGAAGATCACTTTCCGAGATTCGGAGTCATAAAGCATTCAACTCGGTACTACGCAACTCAAAAGGACAGTTGGCCGCCAGAGTCAACGATGTAGTCCAGACACTCGCTGCAATCACAGTTCGTTACTCACAGATCTCACTGAAACTTGGCAATCTAGAATCAACTCATTCCAATCACATGAAGACCGACATTGAGTTTCAGCTCGGTCAGCTCGTCCACGCGGCAACCATGACCACACTCCCATTGAGCAGCCTT
>WUAK01000376.1 GCA_009827205.1 Phycisphaeraceae bacterium
CTCTTGTAGAAAGAGTATCTCGCCTGGTGACATCCCTCGGAGGGATCATCGAAGGAATCAAAGTATCAAGAGTAGATCTCTGCACCGATGTTTTGCTCCCAGCATCTGAATGGGGCCGCGATATCGAGAATGGAATCGTGACCCGGGCTCGAGATATTGGCCCGCATACGCAGCATCGAGAGCTAACCGGATTCTCGATAGGGAAAAGTGAGATCAGTGCGAGGTTCTACGACAAGCCGATCGAGATCGCCAGGCAATCGAACAAGGTCTGGATGTTTGACATCTGGGGTATCGATACTGTCCCCGCTGATCATCACATCATCCGTATCGAGTTCCAACTTCGACGCAACAAGATTAAGGAACTCGGTGTGAATACGTATGACCAGCTGGCGGAGCGTCTCGCCGGTATCTGGGCGTACTGCTCTAAGAGGTGGTTGCATGTAGCTGAAGATGGCAGACTGCATAACACTCAGCAAAGGCTACGTCCTTGGTGGACCGTGGTTCAGGATGGCTTTCCCGGTACCCAAGGTGCCCAGCCGCTGATATGCGTGAGGGCTATCAAGACTGACAGGGAGATTCTCGCTCGCCAGGCCATCGGTTGCTTGGTTTCGATGATTGCATCGATCATAAAGGTCCCGCTCGGCCCGGATGACATCCTTCCGATGGACAAGATGCTGCGCCAATCGCTAGTTGATGCTCTCCAGATCACCGAACTCACAGAGGCAGAGCTCTCTGAACGAGTCAGAGCGAAGCAGGGCAAACTCTGGAGACATGGCAATCTTGACGATGGCGCTTTCCAGTCTGATCGGGTACTCTCGAATTCCATCGACTTGGAGGCCTGAGTCATGATTAGAGCTATCGGATACGTTCGTCGATCTACAGATCGCCAGGAAGAATCGCTCGATCAGCAGAGAGCCCAGCTTGAAGCATTTGCTACCTCCAAAGGGTGGACGCTCGATGCGATCTATGAAGACGATGCGATCAGTGGAAGCGAACTGAACCGCCCCGGTCTGAACCATCTACTCGAAGCAGCGAAACAATCAAATGTTGAAGTTGTGCTGGCATGGGACCGTAACCGCATCGCCCGACCCAAGGACGCACTCGACGGTCTCCTCCTAGAACGCCAACTGCACGATGCCGGGAAACGGGTCGTGTACGCCTCCACCGGGCAGGAAGCCGATCGCTCATTCGCCTCTGGGTTGGTGTCCTTTGTGGAGCACTACCAGAACGGCGACTATCTGCGCAAGCTCAGCCGAGACACCATGCGTGGCACAGTTGATCGGGCTCGTCGTGGATTGTGGCCGGGTGGACCAATTCCATTCGGATTTGATCGTCTGATCCTTGATGGTGAGACCGCCAAACGGATTATCCGTAGCACCGAGGATGGCGGTCAGATTGTACTGGATGCGAGTACTGGTGATGAGATTGATCGGCTCCCTAATGGCAAGCCTCATAAGAAGCAGGACCACGAATCCTGCACCCTCATTCCTTCAGAGCCTGCACGAGTCAGAGCAATCCAGAAAATGTTTGCTGACTATGCCACCGGCAAGCCTACCCGGGTGCTCCGTGATGATCTCAATGAGGCTGGATTCCGCACCTCACGCGGGAAGATCTTCTCACTCCAAACTCTGCTCCCGATGCTCGAAAATCCGGCGTATGTTGGTCGATGCGTCTACAACCGACGGACGCTGAGTAAATGGCACCGGTACCAAAATGGTTCTAGCGTAGAACGAAAAGACGAGGGAATTGAGAAGCGATCCGCAGAAGATTGGATCGTTTGCGATGATGCTTGGCCCGCTCTGGTTGATCAAGAAACGTTCGATATGGTCCAAAAGCGGAGGGTTGAATCGCGGTCTGAGCACGCGACCCATCACCGTGGGAATGCCATGAAGAGCGATTATCTCCTCACCGGCAAGCTTTTCTGCGGGGTCTGCGGCGGCAAGCTTTTCGGAATGACCAGGACCAGCGGCAAGGGGTACAAGACCCGATACTACGTCTGCAGTGTGAATCATGCGGGCCACAAGGACCGGTGCCCGAAGCGATACTCTGTGCCCGCCGATTTAGTGGAAAGCCATATCCTCGGTCTGATCCGTGATGACCTTCTCCGATATCGCGACGACTACCAGTTACAGGCCAGTGTTGAAGAAGAGTTAGCTCGGCTACACGGCCACCAAGACGACTCTCGCGACCAGCTGAGTCGCCGGCTCACCGATCTCGATCAGCAACTCGCTCGACTCCGTGACCACTTGGTGGCGATGAGACCTGAGACTGCTGAGGCGATGGGGTTTTATCAGCAGGCAGACGAGCTTTCAGCTGAGCGCGCCCAGATTGAAACTGACCTGGCCGCAATCGGCGATAGTGTCAACCTGCCGCCGGTGAAGGAGATCAGGAAGCGAATCTCGGAGGAGTTCGAGCGATTCGATGAGTTGTTCGCCTCTGGAACAATCGAAGAACGCCGAGAACTGATTGCGTGCTATGTAAAAGAGATAAAGGCTGATCCGGACTCTCAACGAGTCAGCATCAGCCTTTACCCTGTCCTTGTAAGTCAAATAATAGCGGGGGCTGGATTTGAACCAACGACCTCCGGGTTATGAGCCCGACGAGCT
>WUAK01000377.1 GCA_009827205.1 Phycisphaeraceae bacterium
ACTCCTCTACGACCAGCTCGATGGTGATCTCTGGAAACAGCTGAGGCGCTACCGCGGCATCGCGGTCGCAACCATCGCACAGATCTCGGCCGACATCGATGACGAATTCCTCGACGGCGGGCTCGAAGACATCGAGGCGGCACTCGAGATCAGGCCCGATGACTTTGAACTCGCGGTAGCACGATTCGATATCTACAACGCCAAGGCAAACAGAGCAAAGCTGACCGGCCGGCGCTCGGCGGTCTCCGAGCTGTACGCCGCTGCGCTCGGTTCAGTCAGCGACTTTGCGAACAAGAACAGCGCGAGCCTGGATGCCCAGTTCCTGAGAATCCAGGGCGAGGCCGCCCATGCCATTCGTGAGGTCGAGTCGAGAGAACTATTCGGCGAAGACCTGACCAACGCCAAGCGAGCATCACTCGAGCGATTCAACGAGCGAGCCGTCACGCTCGCCCAGAACGCATCGAGCGCAGAACTTGCGACGCTCAATGCACAGTCATTGAGCCGAATCACGTTCGTGCTCGCCACAGTTGCCCCGGTCCAAGCCGAGGAGCTTCTCAGCACAATCTGGGCCGAATGCGCACAGGCGAACGAGGACGACCGCCAGCTCCAGATGGCTTACGCGGGTTTCCTCGCCAGACTCGGCAGGCAGGAGCGTGCGATCGAAATCCTCGAGCCCATCTCTCAGCTACCAGACGTGCCCGTGACGACCGAGGGGCTCCTGCGCTTTAGCGATCGCAACCGGGCCTTGTACATGATGACCGACGCCGCGCTTGAGCGCTGGACGATACTCGCGGGCGAGGGCGAAGAACGAGACCAATGGCTCGAGAAGGCCAAGGTCTACCGTGATCGGCTCTCGGCGGAGGTTGCCGACGACCGGGCGATGATGCTCTACATTGACGGGAGAATCGCCAAATCAGAGGGCAGACTCTCACAGGCCGACAAGCTCTTCCGTGACTTCAACACGGCCACGAACAACGAGAACGCCGACGGCCTCCGCTACGCCTCCGAGGTCGCCGGTCAGCTGGGCAACCCGGGCCTCGAACGCGATCTGCTCGAGCAAGCACTCCAGATCGACCCCACACACGTTCCGACACTCGTCAAACTGTCCACCGTCTGCATGAACCTGCGAGACTACGAAGACGCCGAGGAACACCTGATCGCGGCTCTGGATCGCAGGCCAGACCTTGACGCGCTGCGTGAGCAACTAAGGATCGTGCGGGCGCTCTTGAACAAAGACACGACCGACCCGATCCTGACCATCCTCGCTCAGGCCCAGCTTGCCGAGGACAGCGGCTCCCCCGATCGCGCCATCCAGCTCATCCGCGATGGGCTCGCTGAGAACCAGGACGACGTCCGACTGCTCACCGCTCTGTCAAACATGCTCGTCGAGCAGGAGCTCTGGGTAGAGGCTTCCGAGTACATCGACCGCGGCCTAGCGATCGCACCGGAAGACCGCCGACTCAAAGCTCTTCGCACAATGGCTGATATCGCGGGCGACACCGACGCGGCGATCAGCTACGTCGAAGGTCGCGACGATCTGTCTGACATCGACAGGCAGCTCCAGCTCTACAGGCTCTACATGCAGAGCGAAGACATCGATTCCGCGATTCTGGCGCTCGATGAAGCCGAGCGTCTGGACCCGACCAACAAACAAGTCGTGGTCTTTAGGTTCGACGAGGCGATCCGCAACCAGGATGCCGCCGCGGCCCGTCAGATTTATGAAGCGAACAAAGACCGCGACATCGACGGCGCCGACGGCCTCGCGATGCTTGCTCGCGTTGAGCTAGCCGAGGGCAACCGGGATTCTGCAAGACGTACGCTCCAGAGCGCCGTCGAGCGGGGCAGCACCAACGCGGTCACGCTCAAGCTCCTCGCCGATCTGCTGCTCGACTTCGGCGACACCTTCAACGCGCTGGAACGCTACCGCCAGGCGCTTGCTGTTCGTCCAAACGACCTTGACCTTCTCAAGGGCTATATCGGCGTGCTCACCAGGCTTGGCCGCGCGAACGAGGCGCTCGAAGAAGCCCGAAAGACAGTCTCGATCGGTCAGCGTGACCCGCAGTTCCGCGAGATGTGGCTCGGTCTCGAAGGCCTCGTAGGCGACAAGCAGCTGGCATACGATCGCCGACTTCAAATCACAGAGAACGAACCCGACAACGTCCGTAACACCACCCTGCTCATCAGCCTCGCGCTGGATCTGCGAAGGTTCGACGAAGCGCGCGAGCGTCTCGACGAAACAAGGGCCGAGGCAGACTCGCTGTCGCTCGCATCACTCGACGCGCGCTGGCACGCGGACCGAAACGACATTCAGGGCGCGATAAGCGTCTACTCTGCCTTTATCGCATCTGATGCGAACGACATCAACGACCCATCGGCCTATCTCGCCTTCGGCAGATTCCTGATTGAGCGAGGCCGGATCGAGCAGGGGCTGACCACGATCCGCCAGGCACGTCTCGTGCAGGACGACGACAGGCCAGTCGCCGACGCGATTCTTGCCGACGAGCTGTTCAAGCTCGGCCGGTACGAGGAAGCAGCGCCCTCGCTGCAGAGCCTCGTCGATGCCGATTTCCAGGCAGACGTCGCGAGCAGCAGGCTCATCGA
>WUAK01000378.1 GCA_009827205.1 Phycisphaeraceae bacterium
GTTTGCAAAGTCCTCGGGCGTTTGGGGGACGATTGTGCCAGAGCCGGAGCTCTCGAGTTCGGGCCAGATGTCCACGTGTTTCGTGGTGATGACGGGGGTGCCGCTGGCGAGCGATTCAACAAGGACGAACCCGAAGTTCTCCTGGCTCGTTGGCAGCGCAAAGACGTCGGCGGCCTCGAACAGGCTAACTTTCTCGGTGCCCTTGACCATGCCAAGCAGCCGAACGCTGTCGCCGATGTTGTCAGCTTCGATCTTCTCGCGGAGGGACTGCTCGTAATCGCTGTCTCCTGTACCCGCGATAAGGAACTGTGCTTTCATGCCCCGGTCGCGGAGGAGTCTCGCTGCATCGATGAGGTGGTGCACACCCTTCTTGATATGGATTCTGCTGAGAAAGAGCACAGCCGGGGTGCTGGGGTCGATGCTGAACTTCTCTCTTGCGATGTCCGGTCCGGGCAGAGACCGGTAGGGCTCGAGATCAAAGAGCAGCGGGATGACCGCGCCGTTTCCTTTCGGGTACCAGCGTTTGGACTGGTCGAGTTCGGCCTGCGCGGTGCAGTGGACCGCGTGCGCCTGTTCGAGAAGTTTGCGCGCCGAGAGGGCGAGGTAGATCCGCTTCTTTGCGGTGCGCTGCGCCATGCACCAGTCGTCGAGCATGCCGTGGATGCTGACGATGTAGGGGGTGCCCGCCTTCCTGCAGATCTTCGCGATGGTCGCGTTGGCTGTCTCCCAGGGTGTGTGCATGTGCACAACGTCGGCGGAATTTATGGTGCGCGACACGATGTCCGCGGCTTTCTTGCTGAGCTTGCCAAACGAGGAGGGGGGCTGGATTTCCACGACCCGCGGCACGCCCGGCTTGCCCGGGACCCAGTCGTCGGGGACATCTGTTTTGTCCCACGTAAGCAGGACGACATCGTGCCCACGCTGAGCGAGCGCGAGCGTCATGTCGAGCACAGCGCGGACGACGCCGCCCAGCTCGAGGCGGATCGGCCCGGAGACGTGCGTGATTTTGAGCGGCTTGCTCATGCCGATGGCGCCTCGCTTGTCTGTGCCCACGCGTGGTCGGGCTCGTAGCCGAGCTCGATCAGCAGGTCCCCGGCGAGGTCGTCGAAGTACACCCGGTCCTCGTCGGTGAATTTGTCCCACCATTTCGGCGACTTGCCTGCGCCGGGGATCGTGGTCGTCTCCGTGCTGCCAATGAGACGACGCAGCCAGCCCTCGTAGTGCGACTTCATCGCGACCGGTAGGAGCGGTTTCTTCATGGTGGGGGTCATGCCGAGGAACTCGCCAAGTTCTATGAGGACTGGCTCGGTGTCCTTGATGATCCGATCGAAGCGGACAGTGAAGCACCGGTCGGTTGATTGCCAGGACCGGACATGCCTCTCCCAGTACTTTGGGCGCTCGAGTCCTTCGTACTCGGAACGGATGAACTCGGAGAAGCTGGTGTGCGCATCCGGGTTCCAGGGTTGCTCGAAGAGCTGGAGCGATGGCATGACAGATCTGCCGTCGCGGACAACGTTGAGTATCTGTGCGCGCTCGAAGATGGTCTTGACGACGGGCTCGAAGTCGCCTCCTGCGAACGAGTCGGTCGGGAGCGCGTGCGTTTTGATAATGGGCCTTGGGTTCCGTGAGAGCAGTCGGAGCGCGGTCTCGACCGACATCGGGTTGTGGTGGTCGGGCGCGAAGCTGTCCATGTCGATGTAGAGGTGGTGGAGCGACTCGAGCGGTTTGAGCTTCGGGTTCGTGTCTGGGAAGTGCTTGCGGAGCAGGTCGATGGTCAGGTGCGTGCCGGACCGCTGGTGGCTCGCGATGATGATCGGTCGTCCGATCGCGTCAAGTTGTGCCTTGCTGACTGTCATCGCTTGTCACCGTTCTCGAACGGGCTCCGCTCTGCGATGGGTTTAGCGGGGTTCCCGCCGTAGATCGTCCAGGGCTCAAGATCTTTGAACGCACAGCCGCGTGCGCCGAGGATGGCTCCTGCGCCGACGGTGATGCCCGGTCCGACGTAGGCGTCGGCTGCGATCCACGCGTCATTTTCGATCGTGATCGGCGGGCGCGTCAGCGGGAGGTCTGGGCGTGTGTGGTCGTGCGACCCTGCACAGACGTGTGCGTACTGGCTGATGCTGACCCGGCTGCCGATGGTGACGGGTCCGAGGCAGTAGAGCTTGACGCCGTCGCCGGCGCTGGACTCGTTGCCCATGGTGAGGTTCCACGGGCACTCGATGGTGACGGTTCGTCTGATTCGCACGACCGGGTCGAGCTTGGCTCCGAACCGCGTGAGCAGGAAGCGCCGCCAGCCGTACCAGTTGTGGAACGAGTAGCGGAAGAGCGTGCCCTGGACGGTTGCCCAGAGGATGCGCCCGACTTTCTCTTTGGTTGAGTAGGGGCTGACTCCCCGGTCTTCGGCGCGCGGCGATGCGGTGCTCACTTGGCACCCCCTTCGCGCTCTTCGATTTGCAGCTCGATGATCTTGAGTCCGATGAGCATCTCGTACGCGGAGATGAAGAGGCAGAATCGGAAGCCGGTGACACCGTCGAGGATGCCGAGTTTGAGAAG
>WUAK01000379.1 GCA_009827205.1 Phycisphaeraceae bacterium
CCGAGCACGTCAGAAAGCTTTTCGACCGGCTCTCAGGCTGTGCGGACGAGGCGATCGCCTCGGCAGAGAACGCGCAGGCGGGGTAGGCTTGACGCGATGATTCGGAGATTTGGCACCATGGTCGCGTGCACGTCCCTGCTTGTCGGGTGTTCCTCAACGCCCACGCAGTCGGGTGCGGGCGGACGCTTTGTCGTCGAGCCCGGCGCGTACGAGCGCGCGTTCGACGCATCGCGTGACAAACTCGCCGGGCTGGGTTTCGAGCTCGAACGCATCGATGCCCGTGCTGGCGTGATCACGTCCAAGCCGCTCTCGTCAGGTGGGCTCGGGACGCCCTGGGATCGTCAGCAGATGTCGCTGAAGTCTGAATTTGCTGATCTTGCACACGCCCAGCAGCGCTCTGTGCGGATCACGTTCACACCCGAATCAGAGGTAGACCGCTTGCCGAGCGACGAGCCGGGCTCACAGATCGGCGGAGGCTTGCTCGGAGTTCCGCTCACCGAGCGCTCACAGGCGGAACGCCTGGTGGGCGAGATCGAGATCACGATCGAGCGTCAGTATCAACCCTACTGGCGGCTTTCGGGTGTCAGTGTGAATTACTCAAGCCGGGCACAAGACCCGACGCTGCGAAGCCGCGGTATGTCGCGCGGGTTCAGCGTTGTTACGAAGCGCGACAGCGCACTCGAACGCGAGCTTGCGAGCCGGATCGGCAGCGCCATACAAGAGTGACTCTTCAATCCGGATGAGGCACTCAGTCCCGACGCGTGTCGGACTGCACACCCATCGGCTTGGCTTCGACGCGTTCGCCGCCCACGGCAGATTCGACGGCTTTGTGCTCGATCGTCGAAGCCAACTGGTGTGTCTCGGGATCGATCGTTGCGTGACCGAGCGCCCTCGAAACCAACTCGCCCCGGCTCGACGCGTTGAGCTTGCGGTGCAGGCTCTTGACGTGGTCGTGCACGGTGTGTGGGCTTCGCCCGAGATCGTCGGCAATCTGCCTGACGCTCTTGCCGAGCGTGAGCTGCTCGAGAACCACCTGCTCACGCTGGGTGAGCCACTTGGTGGGGCCCTCTGAACCGTTTCCAAGCGCAAGCAGCGCGCGTCTCTCGAGGACCGGGAGGACCGCGCCCATCGCCTGGTTGTGCGAAGGCGTCAGCCTGATGCCCTGACCGAGAGGTGCGACCTGCGCGATGATGACCCTTCCGCTCTCGGGATCACCGAAACCGATGATGCCGACAAGGACGTCGGAAGATTCGAGGCCGTGCCAGAGTCTTGGGATATCGCCGCGGGTGACGTTCTCGCCTCCGGGCAGCTCAGTCAGCCTGCCAACGGTCGCGTACTGTCTCGCGTTGGTTGCGACACGAACACCGACTCTTCGGAAGCGGGCGGCGCGCACGCGGAGGGTTGCCAGTCGTGGGTCTTCGCCGCGGGGCTCGCCGTCGGCTCGTCTGATCGGGCGCGCCCGCGCAACACCGACGCGCGCTGCAACTCCTGAGACTTCCTGATTGGTCAGATCACCTGTCGGTGAAAGGGTGCCGATGGTCACTGTTGCCAGCGCGGGCTCTGCGAGCCCGGCGATACACCAAGCCGCACGGTCACACCACTCAAGGGTGGCTACAGCGGGCAGACCCGTGATTGATTCTGCGGATGTGGCCACAGACGCCATCACGGCGTCGAATGCATTCGGGCGATCAGAGTCCATGTGTAACCCCCGTACCTAGAACACATCCCTCACATGCGTCGACAAACCAAGCGTTGTCGGAGCGACGAAGCTCCAGTGTAACGGACGTCGTCAAAACGGACCTTTCCAATCCACCATGAATTGGTTGGTTGCCGACATACCGATAAAATAGGTAATTCTACTTACGAAAGCTAGCCTATTTTGGGTGGTTGTAGTATCCGGACCTTAAAATCGCTCTCCTGACACCGGGATGGTTATCCACAACTCCGGTTCCGATTCCCGGGGGATCTAGGATCCGCGACTGCAAGGGAGTCTGTACGTGTCCAAAGCCGACGATTCATCTTCATCCCCAATCAAGGTGCTCATCGTCGGGGCGGGGCCCACTGGCCTTGGTGCTGGGTACCGCCTGAACCAGCTCGGCCGTGATGACTACCTCATCTGCGAGGCGTCAGACACCATCGGCGGGCTCGCCCGGAGCTACACCGACGACAACGGGTTCACCTGGGACGTGGGCGGCCATGTGCTCTTTAGCCACTACGCCGAGTACGACCGGATCTTCGAAGAGCTGATGCAGGGCGAGTACACCCTGAACGAGCGCGAGAGCTGGGTGCGGATGATGGGCACCTGGGTGCCGTACCCGTTCCAGAACAACCTCCGGTACCTGCCAGCCGAGGATGCGCAGGCGTGCATCGACGGTTTGATCGACGCGCAGTCCAACTCCGCCGGCGCTGCCGGCGCGACAAACTTCGGTGAGTTCATCGACAACGTGTTCGGCGAAGGCATCGCGACACGGTTCATGCGCCCGTACAACTTCAAAGTCTGGGCGTACGAACCCGAGAAACTCAACAAGGTCTGGATCGGCGAGCGCGTCGCCGTCATCGATTGGGAGCGCGCCAAGCGCAACGTCGACCAGGGCAAGGACGACTTCGGATGGGGGCCCAACAACCGCTTCAAGTAC
>WUAK01000380.1 GCA_009827205.1 Phycisphaeraceae bacterium
GATATCAGTCGAAAACGGCACTGGGGACGGCGTTGTGATCACAGAACTGTCCTCAGAAGCTCGCAGACGATCTGGACTCCGGCTTGGATCGATCATTACCGGCATCAACGGACGCGCCACCAGAGACCTTCACGAGTTGATCCGTGTGCTCGGGCGATATGAAGCCGGGGACACCGTTCAAGTCCGCTGGCGACGCGGGACCATCCACGGCGAAAACCCGGTCCAACTCATCGCCCGCTAACGCTGCGGCGGACTGAATAGGATGGTGGATGGGAAATGAACCAAAGAATGACGGCTCGATTCGTGTGGGTTTGATTGTTGCGTGTAGTGAGAACAGCGTGATCGGTCGTGATGGTGATTTGCCTTGGCATTTGCCTGAGGATCTCAAGCACTTCATGAGAACCACCAAGGGGCATGCAGTGATTATGGGTCGCAAGACCTTTGAGACACTTGAGAAGCCTTTGGGTGGACGACTCAATGTCGTGATCTCTAGGTCGATGTCTATAGATAGTCAGATTCCTGGACAGCTGGCAGTTGTCCGTTCGTTGCAAGAAGCTATCGATGCATCGCGCCAAGCCGACCAAGCTGCAGGCGGATTCGGAAAGAGTCTCGTCTGGGTAGCCGGTGGGGGTGAGATCTACAAGCAGGCAATGGATGTTGCTGATCTGATAGTGCGTACTCGGGTGCATTGTGAGATTGATGGAGACACCCATTTCCCTGACATAGATCCCGATCGGTGGAAACTGGAGTGTTCGGAGGAGCATCCAGCAGACGATCGGCACAAGTTCGGCTTCTCGATCGAGCATTGGATCCGTCGGGGTTGAGTCATTTTTGTGTATGAATGGGCAAATCCGTGCCTTTCTGAGCTCCAAATGGTGGGGCTCTGACGGCATTCAAGGGGTTTGTTGGGGTAAATTGGGATCGAATCCTGAAAATTGACGAATTCCATTACACATTCTCCTTGCATGCCCCTCGGAATTGGATTACTCTTGTCACGGGTCAGGAACGAGTCGTTCGTTTCCAAACTAGGTATTTCAGTACGAAATCCAACTAACTGTTTCCAGATGAGGAGATTTGAAATGAAGAACGCAATTGCGCTCGCTGCTGTCGCCGGTATTGCTTCCGCTGCAGCTGCACAGACCGCTTCGCTGAGCATCGTCGCTTCGCAGTCGGTCGTTGATTCCACCATGACTAGCTCGATCACCCTTTCGGTTTACGCTGATGCTGACTTCGGCACTCACGTGACCGGTGCTGCAATCACCATGGGTGCTGCAGGCGGTGCAGGCGTTGTTGACAGCATGTCCGCAAACGCATACGCCACTTCCGACTGGCAAGCACTCGGCTTCGATGACTTCGGCGACGGTGGCGATGGTAACCACGATGGTCTCGTCCTCGGTCAGGTCGTCTTCCTGCCATTCATCCAGCCTGACGCAGCTTCGGCACTCGGCAACGGCCCTGTGTTCCTCGGCAGCTTCACTGTCGGTATCGTCGCTAACTCCGCTGGTATCGTCGACTGGACCGTCGGTGGTGGCATCGGTACCTTCGCACTCGAAATCATCGATGTGAACGCAAACCCAGGCGGCAACCCTCCAGGTGAGGTCTTCCAAGTCGCTGCACCTGACTTCGGCTCCGCTCGCGTTGAAGTCGTTCCAGCACCTTCCGCTATGGCTGTTCTCGGCCTCGGTGGTCTCGTCGCTGGTCGTCGTCGCCGCTAATCGCAGCGAATACGACAACAGTCCACAGATCAGTGATCTGAGACTGACTGCTTAAATGCAAACGCCCGCCCGGTTCGCCGGGCGGGCGTTCTTTTTACAACAACATCTAAACGGTCCAGTAGACCCTGAGTCTGATAAAAAAGAACAGAAACAGTTCCATCAATCTTGTGATTATCGAGTGTTTCCGCTATGTTTGATCTGTGTCAAAATAGGCAACGGGCCACCGATTTTCTTGACCCCCCTACCAAGCGGTCTATTCTGGGATGACCCGTCTCTGCCTTTGACGGGAATGCGTCTGTACCGTGCAGGCGACGTGAGAAGAGAGAGAAGAGAGAAACCCCTTTTCCAAGGAGAGAGAAATGAAGAAGACAGTCGTTATGGCTGCAGTTGCTGGCATTGCGTCAGCTGCTACAGCTCAGAATGCAACCCTCAGCATCGTGCCTTCCCAGGCAGTGGTCGATTCGACCATGACCAGCTCCATCACCCTTTCGGTGTACGCTGATGCTGACTTTGCAACCCACGTCACAGGTGCAGCATTCACCATGAACGCAACCGGTGGTGCAGGCGTCGTCGGCGGCATGACCGCTGGTGCGTACGCATCCACCGATTGGCAAGCACTCGGCGCTGACGATTTCGGTGATGCAGGTGACGGGAACCACAACGGGCTGATCGTTGGTCAGATCGTGTTCCTTCCATTCATCCAGCCTGACGCAGCTTCGGCACTCGGCAACGGTCCTGTGTTCCTCGGCAGCTTCACCGTGGACATCATCGCGAACTCCGAAGGAGTCGTTTCATGGGCCGCAGGCGCGATCCCAATGACCGAGTTCATGGTCGAGCTCATCGATGTCAACGCAAACCCAGGCGGCAACCCTCCGGGTGAAACCTTCAAGATCCTCAACCCAAGCATCGATGGTGCAA
>WUAK01000039.1 GCA_009827205.1 Phycisphaeraceae bacterium
GGATATCAAAGAGCTGCACGTCGCGGTTGTTGACACCGACGAGGATGTGGTTGGGGAAGTTCTTGCTGGTCTGCTGGATCTGTGCGCGAGCGCCGTCGAATGGGGTGAGCTCGATACGCTCTTCTGTCTCGAGGTTGACCGAGTAGGCGTGGAAGTTCTCGTCGCCGCCCTTGTCCTGCATGTAGATAATGTGCGAGCTGTTCCAGGCCCAGAAGTACTGGCGGATGCCGCGGTAGTCGTCGTTGGTCACGGCGACAGCTTCATCGAGGTTGTCGATGGGCGCGACGAAGACGTTGAGGACGCCGTCTTTGGGCGCCAGCCAACTGAGGTGCTTGCCGTCGGGGCTTGCGCGGAAGGAGGCTTTCTCAGGATTCCCGAAAAGGATGTCGCGAGGGATGACCTGGACATCCTCTGGGCCCTTCATTGCGCCGGGCTCGCCGGTTGGGTTAGTGGGCGCGCCCGAGGCGGCACCGACGGTGAAGCCGATCGCGAGACCGGCAACTGTTGTGAGAATCGATTTCGTGCTCATTCTTTTCCCCTCTGGCCCCAATATTGACAGTCACACCCTCGTGGGCCTTGTGAGTTCATTGTTGCTCTACCACCCGGCTGAAGTGCGGCTGCAGGAACGGCCACCGGGGGGATTACTCTGTTTCCTGATCGCCAGCTTCGACTTCTTCTTCGGGCTCAGGTAATTCGCCGCTGGCGATGGCTTTCTTGATCGCCAGATCACCCAGTCTGGCGAGGATGAGCAGGACCACGATGGTGATCCCGATACCCACCCAGACGAACCAGCCCGGGCGGGCGCTCTTGAGCGCGTCGCCGCTGGTCAGCTCTCCCTCGACGAGATGGCCCATGAAGCAGACGGCTGCGGTCCTTGGCAGCATCCCGATGAGTGTGCCCATCGCGTAGGGCACAATATCGACCTTGACAGAAGCAAGAACGATGTTCGTCAGCGCAAAGGGTGAGTTCGGCGGGAAGCGGATGAGCGTGATGAACCCGAGCGTGCGAAGAAAGCCGGGGTGCTCGGGCCCGGTGCTGCCGTCGCCCGATCTGTCCGGGAAGAACGAGCGGACAACCACGTTCCACTTCGGGTGCTTCTGAACACCTTTCATGGCGTCATCACCCGTGATGAAGCGTGCGACGAAATAGCCGATGAGCGAACCGCCCAAGAAACCCATAAGAGCGCCTGGGAGACCGAGTGTCAGCCCGAATGCGTACCCACCGAGGGCGGCTTGTGCGAAGGTGGGCAGGATGGCAAGGCCGCTGGTGATCGCGAAGACGAGGATGTAGATGACGATCCCGAGTGCGCCGAGATCAGCCAGGATCGGCGCGATTGTGGGTGTGAACCCGATGAGTGTGAATCCCCCGATCGCCGGGAGGAGCGCCGCGACGGCGGCGGCTGGCCCGGCTCTTCCGAAGTCTGAGAACCGGACTTCCTGTTCTTGCTCGGCGGCGGGCTGGTTCTCATTGGGATTCTTGTCTTCTTCGGTCATCGAATGCGAGCTTAGGCGCCGGGGTTCACGAGTCCCGTGAAATCTTGATGCTCCGTGGGCGTACCGCGGCTTTAAGGATCGCTACAGTGGATGCGAACACGAGCACCCGCCCGGTGAGAGCCGGGTTCAGGAGCATTGGCGATGATTCCCAAGCCGCCGCCCCGCGAGGGCCAGATTGGTTTTCTGTACTGCCCGCCTTACCGGATCCAGGGCACGTCCGTCGCGGGCGAATCCACGACGATCATGGTGCCCGAGCTCGATGTGTGCTTCGACATGGGCGCGCCGCTGAGGTGTGCGCTTGCGAGCAAGTTTGTTGCTCTCAGTCACGGCCACATGGACCACATCGGCGGCCTGGCGTACTACGCGAGCCAGCGGCAATTCCAGGGTATGGGCGAGGGCACCATCGTTTGCGATAGGCGGATAGCCGACGATGTGCGCAAAATGATGGCGGGTTACAACGACCTCGAGCGACAGAAAACACCCTACAAGCTGATCGAGCTCGATGAGAACGAAGAAGTCGAAGTCAAGAACAACATGTTCCTTCGAGGCTTCGCGACGGAGCACACATCGCCCAGCTTCGGGTGGGTGATCGTAGAGAAACGTTCAAAGCTCAAGCCCGAACTGGTTGGGTTGCCACAGGAAAAGCTGCGCGAGCTCAAGGATCGTGGTGAGGAAATCACGATGACACTTGAAGTCCCCCTGATCGCGTACACGGGCGATACGCTGCCTGGCCCACATCTTGTGCGTGACGATGTGCGCAAGGCTCAGGTAGTGGTCAGCGAGTGCACGTTCTTCGAGCCCGATCACAAGGCGCGCGCCAAAATTGGTATGCACTTGCATATCGATGACGTCGCCGAGTGGGCCGGCGTGCTGGAAGCGGAGGCGTTGATCCTGACGCACATCTCTCGGCGCACACACATGACATATGTTCGCAAGCGTCTCGACGAAGTGCTTGCCGATGATGTGCGCAAGAAGGTGCACGTATTGATGGACCACCGCGCATGCAAAGAGCGGTACGAACAGCAAGCCGACGAAGCCGAGCGAAGCGGCTGAACGAAGGCCACACATTTAGGTCTCGTGATTTCGCGTCGGATTTGTTGACACACACGAGAGCTACAGGTATTTTTGCTTTGCGGCACCGTCTGTGGTGAGTGACGGGCCGACGGTGGTAATGAGTCGCTCAGTCGGTCTTTGTTGTTGCCCGAATTCTGAGCTTAGTAACGACGTCCACGCCGGCCCTGGTCGGTGATAGCCGAGCCCGTGTTCTTTGCACTGGCGGAGCGCCGAGTCAAAGAGGTTTCGATGGCGACACCAGACATGGCGATCTGGGACGATGCGCTTGTACTCCTGAGAAAGACTCATCCGACGATCTGTCGGCATTGGTTTAATACCCTTGAGCCGAGCGGGCTTGAGGGCGGTGTTGTCACCATCGTCGCGCCGTCGCCTACGTACAGGGACTACCTGGAGCGCACCTGCTCAGACGCGTTCGACGATGCGCTCCGTACGGTGACGAGCAGGCTCGTCACCTCGCGCTTTGTCGCTGCGAGTGATGAGGTAGACAGAGCCGGCACCGAAGAGGTGCAGAACCGCCGCCCTGTCGAGCACCCTGCTCGCCAGTCGAAGCTCGTCAACGGCGACGGCACTCTGCCGCTGAGCCCCGATTACACGTTCCAGCACTACGTCGTCGGGCCTGACAACAGGCTCGCGCACGCCGCTGCGTGCGCCGTCGCCGAGAACCCGGGCAAGGCGTACAACCCGTACTTTGTGCACGGTGATGTCGGGCTCGGCAAGACACACCTCCTGCAGGCGATCTGCCTCCGAATCCGCGCGAAAAATCCGGACGCGAGGATTTTCTTTACGTCGTGCGAGCACTTCATGACGAGGTTCATGGAGGACGTCGCCGCGGGCCGGATGGCAGAGTTCCGCAACCAGTTCCGTGATCTCGACGTGCTGGTGATCGACGACATCCAGTTCCTGGCCAAGCGGGACCGAACACAGGAAGAGTTCTTCCACACGTTCAACAGCCTGTACCAGCAGGACAAGCAGATCATCCTGAGCTCCGACCTGCCGCCTGAGCAGATCCCGGATCTTGAGGAGAGGCTTGTAAGCCGATTCAAGTGGGGGCTTGTCACGCACATCGCCAAGCCGGGCTTCGAGACTCGTCTGGAGATCGTCAAGGAGAAAGCGCGTATGCGCGGCCTAGAGGTTCCTGAGAGTGTCGCCGAGCTCGTCGCAACCCGCATCGAGACGAACGTGCGTGAGCTCGAGGGAGCGTTGACAACGATCCAGCTCTACGCCGCAGTGGACAACAACCCGGTCACGCTGGAACTCGCCAGGCTTGCTCTGGGCGAGGACCCGACACAGGCGTTCAAGCCAGTGACCATTGAACAGATCGTGGCGCACGTGACCGACTACTTCGGGGTCAGGCTCGCGGACCTTCAGTCGCGCAAGCGGACACGCACGATCGCGCTGCCCAGACAGATCTGTATGTACCTGGCGCGCGAGCACACCAGGCACTCGCTCGAAGAGATCGGCGGCTATTTCGGGGGGCGTGACCACACAACCGTGTTGCACGCGATCCGCACGATCGGTGACCGCCAGGGTCTCGAGTCTGAAATTTCTCAGGCGCTCGAATCGCTCGAATCAAAGCTCCGTTCCGGACAGTAATGCTCATTTCATGACAGCTTGAACGCAAATGCGGGTGTGCTGTATAAGCACGGCATGGCGCTGCGCGATGACATCATGGACTGGAACGGCAAGTCAGCTGCCGCGATCACGAGGGTCTACGAATCGCACGCGATAACTCGTGGGTTTCTCGGCCGGCTCGTTGCGCTCGCGCGCGAACCAGGGTGCGAAGTCGGCGCGACGTGGCTCGTTAAACACCACATCGAAGCCGGCGCGGCCATGAATCCAAATCAGGCAGACAAGTGGTACGCGTTGGCTCCGGAGTTGAGCGCGTGGGAGGCGAAGCTGCACCTGCTTCAATGCATGCCCGCGGTACCAGTGCCAAGTGGACACGAAAGACGAATCGAGCGGTGGCTCTCGGCCTGCCTGACGAGCGAGCAGAAATTCGTTCGTGCCTGGGCACTCAGCGGCTATGCGGATCTGGCCTGTGCACATCCCAAATACAGAGACCAGGCGATGGACATGCTCGAGGATGCCCGAGAGAACGATCCGGCGGCCTCTGTACGAGCCCGTGCGAGACAGGTCCTCAAAATGGGGTATAGAGACTGACCGGATGCGAACACAACGTAATCAAATTACTATCAAACGGGCCGGTTCTCGCTTTCACATCAGTCGACACGGGATTGTGGATAAGTGGTGTGTATGCCGTCGCTGGCGCTCGGCTGCGCTGGAGTTTCTGACAGCCAGCGGGGTCGCTCGGGGATGCTCGCCGACAGCGCACTGGGGTCTTGCGAGCGCGATCGACACTCAGCCGACAGCTTGTGGTGTATTTCTTGCCTCACGTAAACCCTGTTTCTCGTGCGGGTTGCCTGCGGTACTGCTGGGTTCTTCACAAAGCGACACGGCTTATTACTGAGATGATTGAGATCTAACTATCTCTGGTTAAGAAAGACCTGCAGTCAGTAAGCCCTCATTGAGAATCGATCAAAGCTCGCGGTGTGAACGACTAGGGGAGAATCCGAGACCGGCACAGAATTACCCGGATCTGGGCATCCCTAACTTCACAAATAGGAGTGGATCGTTGTCAGCAGGTGGCAAAGCGTGGCCCACTCACGATTTGCGCCGGCGTGCTCTGAAGAACTCAGTCAGCAGATGGCCGGCTTCTTCGCCCAGTACGCCCGGGATGAGCTCTGTGCGGTGGTTGAGGCGGGAGTCGGTCGTGAGTTCAAACAAGCTCCGGCACGCGCCGGCCTTGGGGTCATCGGCGCCGTAGAGCACTCGTCCGACTCGGGCGTTGACGATCAGGCCCGCGCACATGGGACAGGGTTCGAGCGTGACGGCGAGTGAGCAGTGGTTGAGCCGCCAGTCGCCCAGGGCCTTGCAAGCGGCCTGGATGGCGATCAGCTCGGCGTGGGCGGTCGGGGAGCGGTCTTCCTCCCTGCGGTTGCGGCCTTCTCCGAGAATCACCCCGGTCTTGGTCTCCCAGACCACCGCGCCGACGGGAACCTCATCGACCGCTTCGGCCTCGCGTGCGAGCTCGAGCGCACGGCGCATCATTGCCAAGTCCGTGTCGGTTGGTTGCAGTTGGTTGGTCACTCGGAGTCGTCCGGTTTGCTGCGCCTGAACCCACGGGCGACCGCGTCTGCGGGCATGACGACCAGGAGCACGAGCCCAAGCTCGAACAGCAGGTAGAGCGGGCCTGCGAGCAGGAACATCGAAACCGGGTCTGCGGGCGTGAGGAACGCGCCGAGCACGCAGCAGCCCATCAGGATGTACTTGCGGTAACCAGCCATCGATTTGCGGTCGATGATCCCAGCCCAGCCAAGCAGCAGCACAACGACGGGCATCTGGAAACCAACCGCAAAGCCGATCGCAAAGGTCAGCACGAGCTTGATGTACTCGGTGAGCCTGTAGTCCTGACTGACTCCGCTGGTGCCTTCGTAGAACGAGCCAACGATTTGGGGCGCACCGGTGCTGTCTACTGCGATGCAGATGCGTTCCTGCATGAGGATTGAGTTGAACCACCTCTGGCCGACTTCGGGGCTGGGTGGGTCGCCCTCGAGCACGGGGATTGTGGGCAAGCTCTGGACAACCTCGGCGGGGACGTCGGCGATGGTCGGGGTTGTGGTGATATCGCCGACGCCGAGTGTGGATCCGAAGTTGATAAAGAACGCGAGGACCACGGGGAGCATCACGTAGTACATGAAGATGGTGCCAAGCGTGGTGAGAATGAAACTCATGGGCACGAGGAGGTAGACGAACCGTCGCTCCTGTTTGTAGAGGCCAGGGCTGATGAAGCGCCAGAGCTGAATGAGGATCCACCAGCTTCCCATCAGGATGGTCATCAGCAGGACGACCTTCATGTAGCTGGCGAAGACTTCGACTGGGCTGGTGGCCTGCAGCCTTGGCTGGAGGCCTGCCTCGATCAAGGCGTGCCGAACCGGGACCGTGAGGAAAGCCAGGACGGACCGGCCGACGATGATCGAGAAAATCAGGAATGGGATCAGGCCCAGAATGGCGACCATGAGCCGTTTGCGGAGCTCATCAAGATGGTCGCCGAGGGGCATGGTTGCCTCGTCGAGCATGCCGAATTGGTCGAGTGGGGATCTGATGTGCGTTCTCTGAGGCGGTTTCGTGTGACCGTCTGGGGTTATTCGGTGCTGTTTGGTGCCATCTGGGGGCGATCTGGCGGTAGAACCGTCAGAACCTGCAACAGGTTATGCCCGTGGTCTGACGGGGCGTGCCGGGTGGCGCATCCGGGTGTGTGTGAAGCAGGCCGATTGAATCGGAGGGTTGGCGTGGAGGAGTCGGATCTTGTACGCCGGGCAGCGGCGGGAGACGCAGCTGCTGCGGAGCAGATCTGGGTGACTCACCGGAGGTGGATCGCCGCGGTCCTGCTTGCGCACAAACCCAGGCAGACGGATCTTGAGGATCTGCTCCAGGAGGTCGCACTTTCGGTGGTACAGAAGATCAACCAGCTCGATGACCCGTCGGCACTGAAGCCCTGGCTTCGGATGATCGCGGTCAACACGGCTCGGGCGACAGGCCGGAAGCAGACGAGGCGTCGTGGGCTGCTCAGGCTGGTCAGGCCCGACGTTGCCAGCGAGAGCGTGAGCGACCTGACGACACGCGAGGGCAAGGAGCGGCAGGCGCGAGCGAGGAAGCTCGGGCTGTTGATCGATCAGCTGCCCGAGAACTACCGCGAGTGTGTGCTGCTCAGGTGCGCACGCGGGATGAGCCATAAGCAGATCAGCGACGTGACAGGCTTGCCCGAGACGACCGTTGAGACACGGATAGCCAGGGGCCGGCGGATGCTGAGAGAGCTGGCGCAGAAGCCGGCGAAAGAAAGAGCGGCGATGGTAGAGGCCGTCGCGAGGAGTGAATCATGAACGACCAGGTGCGCCCAGAGCCGACCGATCGGCGCGACGTCCTGATCGGACGGGTGGTCGACGGCGAAGCAACGAGCCAGGACTGGGAAGAGATCCGTGAGCTCGCTGGCGACGACCAGACGGTCTTCGCCGAGATCGCTGAGTTGCAGGAGCTTCGTCGCCAGACGATCGAGTACGTCGAAGAAGCAGGTGACATCGCAAGCCGTGTCGAGCTTCCGTCGCACCTACACCCGAAGGTGACGCCCGCGGGCCGGATGAGCTTCGTCGGCGTGTGGGGAGGCTGGGCGGTTGCGGCGCTGGTCGCGGTCGCGTGGTCGATCGGGCTAAGGCCCGGTGATCCGCTGATCGTTGGCGATGCCAACTCGGGCACGATGACAGGGAATCTTGGCGGCGCAGTCGCAACCAACGCGAGCGAAGCGCTGCAGCAGTACCTCGACATGGGCAAAGAGTCGGGCACCGTGATCGGCGAGCTTCCCTCTGGCATTGTGCTTGAGAAGCACCCTCTGGCGGACGGGTCGGGGTACGAGGTGCTTTACATCCGCCCGATCATCGAGCGGGCGACGGTGCACAACGTGTTCCGTGAGGTTCAGACGGAGTCGGGTAAATCGCAGATTGTTCCCGCGGCGCTCCCGCAGCCCGCGCGCCAGCCGCAGAGCTGGTGAGGAAAGACACACACCAGAATGAGTGCGCCGCGGCGCGCGGTGATTGAACACACAGGAGAATGTCGATGCGACACACACTTCAGACGAAACTGGTCGTTGCGCTGATCGGCGCCGCGGGTCTTGCGACAGCCGCCTCGGCCCAGTTCGCGACAAAGACAGAGCCCAAATCAAGTTCCACAACCACTGTGATTGTGACGAACGACGATGGTGCGTACGAGATCAAGATCCAGGACGGCAAGCTCTACAAAGTTGTGGTCGACGGCGAGAAGGTTGATCCCGAGCTCTGCGAACTCGATGAAGAGGGCGGCTTTGTGGTCATCCACCGCGACGGCGACCCGATTGTTGTCGACATCCCGGCGATGTCGGCTGGGTTTGGCGTCACGACGCCTCTCGCGGTGACCAACAGCAGGTTGGCGTTCCCGGGTCAGACCAGGTTTAAAGCGACAGCGCCCACGCCGATTGAGTGGGCGGATGTCCCAGGAGTTGCGGACGCGCCTGGCCAGGTCTTTTTCAACGACGGCCCACCCAGGGTCATGGTGGGCATCACCCACGACGATGTGAACGACAAGCTCCGCAAGAAATTTGATCTCGACGAGGGAGAGGGAATATACGTGATCGAGGTCCGCAAGGGGCTCCCTGCCTCGAAGGCAGGCATCAAGTCGGGCGACATCATCATCGAGGCCGGTGGCGAGTTCGTCGATGAGCGTAGCGTGCTCGTTGAGGTTCTTGAAGAGAAGGAGCCGGGCGACAAGCTCGAGGTCATCGTGCTCCGCGAGGGCGATGAAGGCGACATTATCAAGAAGAAACTGCGTGTGAAGCTCGCTGAGTACGACAGGATGGCGCTCGGCGGGAACGTGCTGCGTGGCTTTGTTGCCAGACCCGATGCGCCAGAGGGCCAGTTCGAGTTCTGGGGTGACGACGAAGAGTTTGTCTTCGAGGGCCAGGAGTTTGAGCCCTTCGCGGAGTTCGACTTTGAGTTCCCCGAGGAGATCGCAGAGCTCAGCCCCGAGGTTCGCGAGGAGGTTGAGCGAGCGCTTGAGATCGCACGCGATCAGGCTGCAGAGGCGAAGATCCGGGCGCTGACGATCCGCAATGGCAGGCTTCAGGAGCTTGAGCTTCAGCAGCAGGACATCGCCAGAGCTGCAGAACAGATCCGTGAGCACGCGTTGCTCTATCGCGAGCACGCTCAGCAGACACAGCGTGACATGCATGAGCGCCACGCGCACGAGATTGAGAAACTTCACGAGCACATGGAGCACCTGCACAACGAGCAGATGCATCTCCACGAGCTCAATATCGCCGAGGTTGAGAAGCTTCGTGATCACGGGCTTGCGCACAGCCTCACTATCGAGGACGCCGAGAAGCTCAGAGAGCACGGCATCACTCTGGATCTCAACATCGACGACGATCTTGAGCGTCTGCTGAAGCTCGAACTCAAGCTCGACGAATTGGGCGACAACCAGAAGCTGATTCGGGTGCATCCTGAGGGCCGGGCGTTCCTGATCGAGCGTGAGGCTGCTCAGCGTGAGCGTGAGCGGGTGGACCGCCGGGATCAGAGTGACAACCAGTTCTTTGAGCTGCGAAACGAGCGAGATGAGCTTCGTGACCGCAACCGTGAACTGGAGCGGCGTGTAGACGATCTTGAGCGGAGGCTCGAGATGCTCATGAGAAAGCTTGAAAAAAGCGAGTGAGTAACGGAAAGGGCGCGAGCCCGTTTCCCAGTAAGACCGGACAAGTTGAAGCATCGGGCCGGCGGGCTTCGTGACTCCCCGCTGCCAGCGCCCCTGGCCAGATGCCGGTGATTCTCGTGGGTGTGTGTTTACACACGGCGGGCAGTCGCCAGAAGACCGGACCCATAGAGTGCTTTGGCGCTCTCTGGGTCCGGTTTGTAATGTGCAAAGGGAAAAGTGTACAGAGCTCTGGATTCGGGCAGCCGATGCAGGTGGTTGGCGTATCAGCTATACAGTGAAGCCGGGCCCGAGGGAAAGGGCCTTTGCCAGTATCGCCTGACGGAGCAGTACTCATGAGCGACATCAAGCCCGACGACCTGACGCGCATCAGCGAGGCCCACACGAAGCTTCGCAGCGAGATCGGCAAAATCGTTGTGGGCCAGGAGGAAGTGGTCGAGCAGATGCTCGAGTGCATTTTCAGCCGGGGCCACGCGTTGGTGGTCGGCGTCCCCGGGCTTGCCAAAACACTCTTGATTTCGACGATCTCCCGGGCGCTGAGCCTGGACTTCAGCAGGATTCAGTTCACGCCCGACCTGATGCCCAGCGACATCACAGGGACCGAGGTGTTCCAGGAAGACAAGACGACAGGTCAGCGTTCGCTGATGTTCATCCACGGTCCGATCTTCGCGAACGTGGTTCTGGCTGATGAGATCAACCGCACGCCGCCCAAGACACAGGCGGCCCTTTTGGAGGCGATGCAGGAAGGACAGGTGACCGCGGGCGGTCAGATCCACCTGCTGCCAAGCCCGTTCTTTGTGCTTGCGACGCAGAATCCGATCGAGCAGGAGGGGACGTACTCGCTCCCCGAGGCGCAGCTGGACCGTTTCATGTATCAGATCAAGATCGGGTATCCCACCGAAGAGGAAGAGCTCGAGATCGTTCGGCGGAGTTCGTCCAAGGCCGAGGTCGTGATCAATCCGGTGATCGGCGCTGATGAGATCGGGACGATGCAGCAGTTGATCCGTCATGCGCCGGTGGCTGACCATGTGATCAGGTATGCGCTCCGCCTCGTGCGTGCGACAAGGAAGCCAAAGCCGGGCGAGGCGGACAACAGGCCGCAGGTCGTGCAGGATTACGTCGGGTGGGGTGCGGGTCCACGGGCGAGCGAGAATCTGATTCTTTCTGCCAAGGCGAAGGCGATTCTGGGTGGCCAGACGCACGCGGATATCGAGCACGTGCAGGCGGCAGCCTTACCCGTGCTCCGCCACCGGGTGCTGACAAACTTCAATGCCGAGGCGGACCAAGTGACCTCGGACGACGTGATCAGGCGTCTGGTGGAGGCGGTCGAGGTCGCCGATGAGGACCCGGGGAACCTGAAAGAGGTCGATCGATTGATCGGATAACCCCCGGAATCTGCGGGGTTTGGTGCCCGTTTCGGGCCCAGAAGGGGCTTGGTCCCGATAATTGAACGCGCATGTCGGATTTTCGATGTCAGGGAACATCTGGGTGGCGGTTGTTGTTCGAACACAGAGCCGGTGGGCCGTGTTGGCCTTGCACTTTGTGAAGAGGGGCAACTTCCATGCTGACCCAGACTGCTGAATACGCACTTAGAGCGATTAGTGCACTTGCTGCACGCAAGGGGCAAACGATCCCGGCTACAGAGCTTGCGGAGCAGGCGGATGTGCCTCCTCCTTACCTCGCGAAGATCATGCAGCAGCTCGCATCGACTGAGCTGGTCACGGGACGCCGGGGCATCGGCGGCGGGTACACCCTGAGCGCTGATCCCGAGCAGATCTCCGCGCTGGATGTGATCCTGGCTGTTGGCCCGATCCGTGAGCCGCAGTCCGAGGCGCAGCTCGAGCAACTCGGCGATGGGTTCAAGCCTTTGCACATGGCACTCGGCAGGGCGGCGGCTTCGGTGATCGAGGAGTTCCGCCGCGTGAAGATCTGCGATATCGAGCAGGACATCGATGCGATCAGGCGTGACAGCGGCTCTGTGATGGATCAGCCCGCGGTGGTTCAGACGCTGAGCCCCGACAGCCGAAACAGCATTGCTGGCTGATCATTGATCCATAGATCTTTACGGGCTCGCCTGTGTTTGGCGGATAGAGTTGGCGCATGAGCGCCGACAACGATACTCCCGAACCCAACGACATCCACCCGCTGATCCAGCAGCGTCGCGAGAACCGTGATGCGCTGCGTAGCGCGGGGCTTGATCCTTACGGCTCAGGCCAGAGCGGGCTTCTCAGTCTCGCCGAGGCTGCGGCTGCCTACGTCGCGTCAGCAGACGAGGACCACAAGGCCAACGGGAAGGAAGAGGGCTTCGAAGACAAGCGCCCCGTGGTGCGCGTCGCGGGCCGGGTGATGCTGAGCCGGGATAGTGGGAAGCTTATCTGGCTGAACCTGCGGGATGAGTCGGGCAATCTGCAGATCGCGGTGAGCAAGCGCGAATGTGACGAGGCGGGCTTCGCTGCTGCCAAGCTTCTTGACAACGCGGACATCGTGATCGCCGAGGGTCCGCTGACAAAGACGAACAAGGGCGAGATAACGGTCTGGGCGACTAGTTTACGTCCTGCATCAAAGTGTCTGGTGCCGCCGCCGGAGAAGTGGGCGGGTCTGCAGGATGTTGAGACGAGGTACCGCAAGCGTTACGTGGATCTGTGGGCAAACCCGGATTCGATGCGCGTGTTTAAGCTGCGCTCGCGGATTATCTCCGCGGTTCGTACGCTGATGGACGAGCGGGGCTTCCTCGAGGTCGAGACACCGATGCTTCAGACGCAGGCTGGCGGAGCCGCGGCGAGGCCCTTCGTGACGCACATGAACGCTCTTGATATCTCGCTCTCCATGCGCATTGCTCCGGAGTTGTACCTGAAGAGACTGCTCGTGGGCGGCATGCGGAAGGTGTACGAGATCAACCGGAATTTCCGCAACGAGGGCGTGGACAAGCAGCACAACCCGGAGTTCACAGCGATCGAGGCGTACGAGGCGTTCGGTGATTACCACTCGGTGATGGAACTCACCGAGGCGATCGTGCGCGAGGCTGCGGGGGTTGTATCTGGTGACAGGGATAATCTCGTCCTTCCCTTTGGTGAGCTGGCGATCGATTACGCGAAGCCCTTTGAGCGGATCACGTACGCGGCGCTCTTTGAGAAAGCGCTCGGCTTTCCTGTGACTGACGTTGCGCGTGCGCGTGAGGAAGCTCAGAAGCGTCACATCAAGACAAGGGCAGAGGACGGCACGGAGCTCGATGATGTCTGGGTCGTCAACGAACTCTTCGAGGAGGTCGCGGAGAGGGCTCTCGATCCGGAGACACCGACGTGGGTCATGGATTACCCGGCGTCGCTCAGCCCTCTGACGCGGCCAAAGAAGGACGACCCAACGATCGCCGAGCGAGCAGACCTCTTTGTAGCCGGGATGGAGGTCGGGCCGCACTACACAGAGCTCAACGACCCGGACATCCAGCTTGAGAGGTTCCGTGAGCAGCTTGCGGGCATCGACGACGAGGAGTCAACGTTCAGGAACCTGGACGAGGACTTTGTCGAGGCGCTTCGCGTGGGCATGCCCCCGGCTGGCGGGATGGGGCTCGGGATCGACCGGCTTGTGATGCTCCTGACCAACAGCCAGACGATCCGCGACGTGATCCTTTTCCCGCTGCTGAAGCCCCTGGATTGAATCAAGCCGGTCAGTTGTTGTTGTGAGCGTCGATGAAGAGCTGTTCGAGCTTCTCGTCTTCGATGGGCGAGAGTGCTTTTGCGACTGCATCGAGGAACTCATCGCCCCGGAGTGCGAGGACATCGTTTTCGTTCTCGATCAGGCCAGGGTTGTTCTCGATGACAAACCGCGCGAGCCGGCCGAAACCTCGGAGAGGTTCTGAGATGCCTCCCCTGACGAGGAACCGCGCCTGGAGGTTGACCACATCAAATTCTGTGGCATCCTCGGGCGCATTGGCTTTGATGTTCATCATCTTTGCCTGCGTGTAGTCGCTGACGATGAACTGAGACAGCTGAACCATCTCATCGGTAAGCACACCCTGGCTCTGCACCCAGGCAATCAGGCCCGAGGGTTGTGTAAGAGAAGAAGTCACGGTTGCGAGAGCGGTGCGTGTCGCTTCGATCTCGATGTCGAAGTTCGGGATAAGAGTGGTAATGGCATCGATGCATTGGCGTGGGTATTGGTGCGCGACGAATTCCATCTCTTCCCTGCGCTCATCGAGGATGACATCCAGGAATTCCCAGAGCTCTTCGAGATCGGAAGAGCAA
>WUAK01000381.1 GCA_009827205.1 Phycisphaeraceae bacterium
GCGGCTGCGCGGAGGCGACACAGCACCGGACGTTCCGGTCGATGTCAAGTTCTCGACAATCAACTCTCCGGCATTCAACAGCAGCGGCACGTTTGTTGTGCCCGCGCTGCTCACAGGACCCGGCATCAACTTCAACAACAGGGATGTCCTCGTAGGCAAGACGATCGACGGCGACGCGCGCATCCTTGCTCGTACCGGAGTGATGTTCGATGTCGACGATGACCCGAACGTGACCGATATGCGCTTGGTGCTGAACCCGATCCAATTCATTGAGCTTTCAGGAGGTGAGGACGGCAGGCCGACGGGGCTGAGTGAGAACGGGCAAGCCGCGTTCACACTGAACTTCCAGCAGACTTTCTCGGGTGTCTTTGTTGCCACGTTTGCGGATAGCGACTGCGTTGCCGACGTGAACGGTGACGGGATGCTCACACCCACCGACTTCACCGCCTGGATCAACGCGTTCAACAACAACCTGCCCGAGTGCGACCAGAACGGCGACGGCGCGTGCACGCCCACCGATTTCACGGCCTGGATCGCCAACTTCAACGCCGGGTGCTGATCTGTTCTGCCCCGAATGAGGGGAAAAATACCTTGTTTGGGCGTGTCGGGTGCGTGTAGAGTGGAGGCCTCACGATTGGGGGTTATCCATGTTTCGATCACTGATTCTCGCTGCAGTTTCTGTTTCGAGCACCTCTCTGCAAGCGCAGCCAGAGGGTACGTTCCCGGCTTTGTTACTCACTTCCGAAATCGACGGGACAAACGGGTTTGTGCTCTGGGGTGAGACACCAGGGGGTCGAGCGGGAGCCGCTGCCTCGCTGGCACCGGACGTGAACGGCGACGGGATCAATGACATTCTCATTGGAGCCGACAGCGCTGCAGCTCCGGGACGCGTGAACGCCGGCAAGGGCTACGCGGTATTCGGCAAGCCCTACGACGCTTCCACAAGCTTCGACCTTGCTTCTGTCAACGGCGTGAACGGATTCAGAATCACCGGTCTGAACACAGGCGACTTCTTCGGACAAGATGTTCAGGGACTCGGTGACATAAATGGTGACGAGTTTGGTGACATGATTTTCGGAGCCGTCGCAGCGGACCCGAACGGGAATAACAGCGCGGGCATCGGGTACGTCGTATATGGTCAGAGCGGGTTTTCCTCCGACTTCAACCTTCTGACGATAACCGACGGCAAGGGTTTCCGGTTCAACGGTGACTCTGCGTCCAACCAGACTGGCCGACGCTCGAGCACCGCCGGAGATATCAACGATGACGGTATTAATGACATCATCGTTTCAGCACCAAGTGCGGACCCTTCCTCGGGCAACAACGCGGGTGAGAGCTACATCATCTTTGGTGATGACACGGGATTCCCGGATGACATCTTCCCGTTCCAACTCACAGGGGCGAACGGGTTCACCATGCCCGGACTCACGGGCGGGGACAACCTCGGTCTCGGTGTAACCGGTGGTGGCGATCTCAACAATGACGGCATCGATGACTTCGCGATGGGCGCTCCATTCGGTGATCCGCCCGGCACGTTCGGGGGTGGTGAGATCTTTGTCGTGTTCGGGACCGCAAGCCCGTTTTCGTCCACTTTTGACCTTGCCCTACTCAACGGCGTGAATGGCATGCGGATCGACGGGATCGGAGGTGGGCAAGCGGGCCGCGCGCTCAATTTCGTCGGGGATGTCAACGCAGACGGCATCGACGATCTGCTCATAGCAGACTACCGGCAACAGAACGACAGCGGAGTTGGCTCGGGTCAGTGCTACATCATCTTTGGTTCCGATGACCCGCTCCCTGCTGTACTAAACCTCTCCTCGCTCAATGGGTCCAACGGCTTCCGTATCAACGGAATCGACTCAACAGACGAAGCAGGGATAAGCGTGTCTTCTGCTGGAGACATGAATGGAGACGGGGTCGGTGATATCGCGATCGGCGCTTGGTTTGCAGACGACGCGTCGTTCTCAAACGTTGGTGAGGTCTACGTTGTATTCGGTTCTGCGGAAGGATTCCCACCCGCGATCAACGCAGCCGATCTCGATGGCACGAACGGATTCACGTTCAGAGGGACGCAGGACAGCCAACTCGTGGGGGAGATCGTTGCAGGGGGAGTCGATGTTTCGGGTGACGGAATAGATGATCTGCTGATTACCTCGCCAAACGCGGACCCGAACTTCAGAATGAACGCCGGAGAGTGCTACGTGATCTTTGGGAAAAGAGCTCCTTGCCTCGCCGACGTGAACGGTGACGGCCAAGCGACGGCTGCGGACTTCACAGCCTGGATCGTCGCTTTCAACGCGAACGCACCCGCATGCGATCAGAACGAAGACGGCGACTGCACCCCAGCCGATTTCACGGCCTGGATCGCCAACTTCAACGCCGGGTGCTGATCTGTGGGGCTCAGCCTCGCATATTCGGCTCCCCTGGGTCTGAACCGGGCCCTTTGAGACCTCCCGAAAGGGCAGATTCAGAGACCTTGCGCTCTCGCCATCGGCGGGCGGCTGACCTATGTTTCTGTCCCTCCAGAGGCCGGGTCCGCGCCCGGGCTGGGGATTGACCGCCGGACGACCTATCGGAGCCCGAACGTGAAGATCAAGACCGACGAAATCG
>WUAK01000382.1 GCA_009827205.1 Phycisphaeraceae bacterium
GCCCAGACGGGTGCAACAGTGCTCCACTGCGGCACGCTACTCGATGAGCCGGGCTCACCGCCGCGCAACGAGTGCACCGTCATTATCGAGGACGGCAAAATCACCAACGTCATCGACGGCTATCTCTTCATCGACGCGGCTCCCGGCAGCGAGCCCAACCGGCACATCGATCTGATGGATAAGTACGTCCTGCCCGGGCTTATCGATTGCCACACACACCTGACATTTGAACTCCCGCCCATGTCCCTCCGCCTGCGGCGCACGCTGACCGAGGACCCTACGCACGAAGCGATCGACGGCACGATCAACGCCCGCAAAACGCTCATGGCAGGATTCACCACGGTGCGCAACGTCGGCTCGGGCGGCGCCGCGATCTACGCGCTCCGGAGCCGAATCAATTCCGGCGCGATCCCGGGTCCGCGTATACTCGCCGCCGGTAAGTCTGTCAGCGTGACCGGCGGTCATGCCGACCCGACCAACGGGATCAACCCCCGCCTCTCACCAGCGCTCACGGCGAGCGAGGGTGTCGCCGACGGCGCAGACGAGATGCGTAAGGCGGTCCGCGAGCGCGTCAAGCAGGGCTCCGATCTGATCAAGATCACCGCGACAGGCGGCGTTCTGAGCAACACCGCTGCGGGTGTCGATCAACAGATGTTCGAAGACGAGCTCGAAGCCGTCGTCGATACCGCTCGCATGATGGGGCGCAAGGTCGCGGCGCACGCGCACGGGACCGACGGCATCAACGCCGCCCTCCGCGCGGGTGTTCACTCTATTGAGCACGGCACATACCTCGACGAGTCATCGATCGAACTCTTCATACAAACCGGTGCGTACCTCGTGCCCACGATCCACGCCGGCAAGTTCGTCGCCGAGAAATCCAGCGACCCTGCCTGGTTCAACCCGGCGATCCAGCCAAAGGCCGCGTCGGTGGGCCCGGTGATCCAGGGCGCGTTCGGTCGCGCCTACGAGGCGGGCGTCAACATCGCGTTCGGGACCGACGTCGGTGTCGGGGCGCACGGGACCAACGCGCTCGAGTTCGTCTACATGACCGAAGCGGGCATGCCCGCCGACGAAGCCATCAAGTCCGCGACGATCAACGCCGCCGACCTCTGCGGCATCGGTGACACAGTGGGGCAGCTCAAGCCCGGATTCGAAGCCGATCTCATCGCCGTTGACGGCGACCCGACCGAGGACATCACGCTGCTTCAGAACATCACCTTCGTGATGAAATCGGGCGAGGTCTTCAAGCACGAGAAGACGGTACAGGACTGACGCGGTGAAGGTCGCACGCTACTGGGCCAGACGAAGCTGCACAGCAGACGACGAGAACGGATACCCCGTCACGCGCACCGTGCTCCGAGGTTCTGACATCAGCCTCGCCGACGCTGAGCACCAGGCAAAGCTCGCCTGCGATCAGATCTCACAGAACATCCGCGCGGGTTTCGAGCCAGACTGGTACGAGTACGACCGGCAGACCAAGCCAGAGCCCATCGAGAGAGAGTGGTTCAACGAGGCAGGTGTTCGGATCGCAGCGATCACGACGAACCGTCACGGCATCCCGGTGCTCAACACCGCGAGCCTCGCGTTCGTCGATGTCGATCTGCCGCCAAAGAAGAAGCCCGGCTTTCTTGCAAAGATGTTCAACAAGAAAGATGCGCCCGCGGACGATCCGAACATCGCTGCGCTCCGCTCGTGGGTTCGGGGCAACAACACCCGCTCGGCGCGCATCTACCGAACCGCAGCGGGCCTTCGCTACCTCATCACCTCCCCAACGTTCGATCCTGAATCTGCAGACACGGCTCGGCTCATGGAGCATTTCAACGCCGACCCGATGTACGCGAGGCTCTGCAAGCACCAGAAGTGCTTCCGCGCGAGGCTCGCGCCGAAGCCCTGGCGCATCGGTTGTGCCGGCATCAGCGTGAACGCCGTCAACGACCGCGTGGGCTCGGGCAGCACCGGGGATCTCGATCACTACAGAGAAGCAGCCAAGCGCTACGCGGTGTGCGAACTCATCGAAGAGATCGGTACACCTCCTCGCGACGAGTTGACTCACGAACTCGTGCGTGCGCACGACGAGATGTGCTCAGTCGGGTCGGGATTGCCCCTCGCGTAACTCCGTGATTGTGCGGTATCAGAGCTGCAAGGCCTGGTTTGTGCGCTGACCGCGTGCGCTGTTGTTCCTCACTGCCGACAAACGAAGACACTCGTGTTTCAATCCCCGGACACACCAGTGGGGGGATACACACATGAAGTTTGCAGTTGCAATCACTTTCACGGCACTCATGGTCGGCTGCGCGTCTCAGCAAGACCTTTGGCTAGCGCAGGAGAACATTATCGCCAACGACAACCGTCTCGCGTCGTCGCTCTCGGACCAGCACGATGAGATGATCTCAGGAAACGCAGCGTCGCTCCGCGCCGAGATCGATGCGCTCGAGGCATCAAACAATGCAATCAGCCGCCGCGCGCGTGAGATATCCGAGCAGGCCGTGAGCGCCAAGACGATCGCTGCAGACGCGATGCGAGGGATCGAGGTGTACCTCGGAGGGCTCGGTGGACCGATCGGGGGTGTGATCGGCGAGACTCTGAGCAGCATCCAGTCGGGCAT
>WUAK01000383.1 GCA_009827205.1 Phycisphaeraceae bacterium
ATCTCCTGGCGCCTCGGTATCCGCACGCGGTTTCTCGCGGCGGGAGGAGATCGATCCGCCGGTATCCAGGTGTAGGGCATCATGCCCGAGCGTAACCCGAATAAACGCCGCTCAAGAGCAGCGCCCCACCGACGCTACATCATAGGCGCGCACCGCTACTACTGATATTCATGCACTGAATGAAAGCCACTCACGCAGCGAGCTGCAGGCCGGTGAACGAATATTGCGATTGAAGATTCAATCGGATTGTATCGATCGTCCCAGAGATTTCGATGAACGCGTCGAGCAAGGCCGGATCGAATTGGTGTCCACGCCCACGCTGCATGATTTCTAGCGCCTTCTCGTGTGACATTGAGGCCTTGTACACACGCACCGATGTCAGCGCATCGTACACATCAGCGATCGCCACGATCCTCGCCGCCAAAGGTATCCGCTCGCCCGCGAGACCACTGGGGTAGCCCATGCCGTCCCACCGCTCGTGGTGACCGATCGCGATGTCGATACTCATGTCAAGCAGTGAATCTTCTACACAGTGCTTGCGGATCGACCGCAGCGTGTCGGCTCCGAATACCGTGTGTTGTTCGATCAACGCACGCTCACCCGAGGTCAGTTTGCCAGGCTTCAGCAGCACTGAATCCGGAATGCCCACCTTCCCGATGTCGTGGAGCATCGATGCGAGCCTGATGTGCTCGATGAATTCATCATCAATCTCGGGGTGCATGTCGCGCACCGCGCGAGCCAGTTGCACCGAGTACTCGCAGATACGGTCGAGGTGCTGCCCGGTGTCTGTGTCCCTGTAGTCGGCGAGCTTCGCAAGGCCGACGATCATGCCCTCACGAGCGGCGATCAGATTCGAGGTTTGTGACTCGTACGCCGAACTCAGAATCTGGTTTGCCTTCACGAGTCGGCGCTCGTGCAGCGAGATCAACGCCAGCGCCACAACACCGGTCAGCATGATGATCGCTGAACCGCCGAGTAGTACGCGCGTGTTGATAGAACTCGCCGCGGCGTCACGCGCCGAAAGCATGTTCTTGGCTTCCGACTGCACACTGAGCGTGGCGCCAAACCGTTTGAGCGGCGCTGATGCCGAGTATGTCGGAGTTACTGAATCCAGCGAACCCGAGCTGAATAACTCGTGGCCGTCCACCGAGACGATCGAGACCACCGAGTTCCCAGGCAACTCAAGCCCTTCAAACATCGAGCGGACCCGCTCACCTCCGGGTGTGCCAGGCTCGATGGAGTCGAACTCGAGCTTCGCGATCGCCAGCGCAACCCCGCTCGCCGTGTCCTGTGTCGCCGCCTGCACGCGCCGGTTGTACTCATCAACAACTTCGGTCAGCAGGTTCCTGCTTCCAGACCACCAGCCCATACCAACGACCAGCACCTGGGCGATCAGGATCACCCCGATGATCAGGAGTCTCGCCGGGGCGGCTCCGAGCCGTACTGGTCTGTGGTTGTGCGACATGGTCAGCCCGACAATCGGCCTTTCACATCACCCTCAAGATCATGCGGAACGAGTTCAAGTATGAGATCGGTTCTCAGACCGGCGCAGACCGCCGGTCTCCCCCCATGTATGGGAAGGCGCGTCACAGTCCGAACTTCAAGCCTCCGCTGCGAGCGCCTCACGCAATTGCGACGGCGCTTCACCCCTCAGCAAGCCCTGCTGGAAGTACCACTCAGCGGTCCTCCTGAACCCTTCCCCGAGCGAGTACTCAGCCTCGAAACCAAGCTCTCGCGATGCCTTCTCCCCTGTGAACGCGCGGTCCTTGATGAAGAAGTCCAGACGCCGGCGGTACAGAGGAGGCTCAATCTTCAATGGCCTGCAAATCGCTTCGCAGAGCGTCGCGGCGGTCATCACGGGCCAGACCGGGATCGAGCCCCGCTTGACCGGCACGCCCACACACTCCGACACGATCGAGACGACCTCTGTCAACGGGTGATACTTCTCGCCGCAGAGGATGTACGTCCCGCCAACCGCTTCCGGGTGCTCGGCGCACACCATAAACCCACGGCAGAGATCGTCCACGTACGTGAAGTGATACACCACATCGCCCGAGCCGATCATCCGGAACTTCCCGTTCTGGATCGTTGCAAAGAGTTTCAGGAAGCGCATATCCCCGGGGCCGTAGATTCCCGCCGGCCGTGCGATGACAACCGGCAGCCCGCGATCCGCAGCTTCCTTCGCCTTTATCTCACCGGCGAGCTTCGTTTCCTGATAGATATCCCCCGGAGCAAACGGAGCGGTCTCGTCAACTGGCAGCTGCTTGACCTTGCCGTGCACACCAACCGTCGAGCAGTGCACGACTCTCTTTGTTCCAAGCTTCTCTGCCGCGTGCAGCACGTTCTCCGCGCCGCCCACGTTGACGTCGTGATAAACACTGTCGGGGAACTTCGCCGCGCGGTAGAGCGCAGCGATGTTGTAGATGACCTCGCAGCCATCGGCAGCGCGTACAACATCGTCCCGCGAACGGATATCGCCTGTGACGATCTCGACACCGGCTTTCTTGAGCCTTGAAGTATCCGAACTCTCTCTGGCGAGCGCGACAACGTCATCTCCACGAGCCGCGAGCATCTC
>WUAK01000384.1 GCA_009827205.1 Phycisphaeraceae bacterium
GTCGCATCCACGGCCGGTATATCCTTCGTACTGCGGCTCGCCGAGGGGGAATCGCGAGCCACTCGCGACGATCAGCCCCCCGCAGAGCGTAACCGACTTGACTGACGATACATCATTATCCCGCCTACGGCAATTGGAAGCCGCATCCGCGAAAGTTCCTGCCAGGGAAGCGCTCGCTCAACCCGGCAGGCCCGGCACCTCATCCATCTACATCCATATCCCGTTCTGCTCGCATAAATGCCACTACTGCGATTTCTACAGCTTCGTCGACAGCCGTGATCGACAGAGGGTATTTACGAGCAGGCTGATCCGAGAGCTTGCCTCGCTTGCCCCGTTGGCCGGACCGATTCACACGATCTTCGTCGGAGGGGGAACCCCGAGCCTTCTGAAAGCCGAACTCTGGGAACAACTGCTCGCAGCGTTGCAAGACACATACGACCTCTCCCCGATACTCGAGAACAAGGGCGAGTTCACGGTCGAATGCAACCCGGAGAGTGTCTCGGATGAACTTCTGGGAGCTCTGAGATCGGGCGGTGTCAACCGGATCAGCATGGGGGCCCAGAGCTTCAATCCTGAGCACCTGAAGACTCTTGAGCGACTGCACAACCCCGAGAGCGTGCCCGTCGCCGTTGAACTCGTTCGGGATTCTGGTATCGACCGGGTGTCTCTTGATCTGATCTATGCGATCCCGGGTCAGAGCCTGCAGGATCTGGAGCTGGATGTTCGCCACGCACTGGCAATGCCTATCGAACACCTCTCCTGTTACGAGCTCACCTACGAGCCGAACACGGCGATGACGAAGCGACTCGGGATGGGCGAGTTCGATCGCACACCGGAGGAACTCGAGATCGACATGTTCGAGCTCGTGGGAGTAATGACAACGCAGGCCGGTTTCGAGCGGTATGAGGTCAGCAACTACGCCAAACCCGGATGCGAGTGCCGCCACAACCTTGCGTATTGGATGCAAGAAGAATGGATCGCAGCGGGTCCGTCGGCGTCGGCGCACATCGGAGGACACCGGTACAAGAACGTGCCGAGGTTGGAGTCCTACCTCACGGGCGATGACGAGGGCTTTGCACCGATCGTTGACCACGAGCCGCCTGATCCAGTCCGCCTTGTTCAGGAGAAGCTGATGACCGGCCTTCGACTGGGTGTTGGGCTCGATGTGGAATCGCTGCTAGCCGAACTCAGTGTCGCCAGCGCGAACCGTGTCCGTGAGGCAGGTGCTGAGTTTGAGAATCTGGGACAGCTTGAGCGCACAGAAGGAGGCTGGAAGCTCACACCCTCAGGCGTTCTCCTCGCCGACGGCATCGCCGGGAGTCTCATGAGCGTCATCGCCTGAGTCCGCGCGGTGCTCATCGAAAACACCGGGCTTGGTCATCCCGAGTTGCCTCAGTACCCGGCCCATATCTCGCGGGCATTTCGAGGAGATGTCCAGCTCGTCGCCTGTCTTCGGATGGGGCAGCGCAAGCCGGTGTGCGTGGAGCATGAGTCTCGGTGCACTCGTGCGAGAGGCCCTTGGGCCGTAGAACCGGTCGCCCAGGATCGAGCATCCGATCGAGTCGAGGTGGGCACGGACCTGGTGGAGCCGACCCGTCACGGCTCGGCACTCGACCAGAGCGCCGGCACCGGACTTCTGGAGCACCCGGTACGCGGTAATGGCGGGTTTGCCCTTGGATGAGATCCGAGCGAGCTTGACCTTCTCGAACTTCGATCGCCTCGGGTCGCTGATCCATTTGTCGTCACGTTTCGAGAGTTTCTCCTCGATGGGCCTGCGGATGACTCCCTTGGGCTTGTTTGGAGCGGTGCGGGTGATTGCCCAGTAGAACTTGCGAACCTTCTTCTCTCGGAACGAATCTCGCATGGCTTCCCATGCAGGGGGCGTCAGCGCAACCAGAATCAGGCCGCTGGCGTCGCGGTCGAGACGCTGCAACAAGCCGAAATCTCGATCGGCGCCGACATTCTGCAGGGTGTGCCCGTATTGCGCAAAGAGGCCGTTCTGGAGCGTGTCGTACTCGTGGCCCTTGCCTGGCGTGGTCACCAATCCCGCAGGCTTCTCGATGATCGCCAGGTGCTCGTCCTCGTAGTGGACTTTGAAGCTGACGCGTTCGTTGGGCTCGATCGAGAGGCTCACGCGGTATCTCCGTTCGTCGGGCAGGCCGACTCGTCAAGATACCACTTCAGGACGCCGCCCACAGGGCTGACTTTCGAGAGCGGCGACCGGTTCGCATCCACGGAGGACATGAGCCTGATACCCGGCTCTTTATCCTCCCCTGTTGCGATGACCGCGACAAACCTTGCCGCGTTGATCACGCGCATCGTGAGCGACATCGTCCGCTCAGAGCCGGAACGGTTCACTGTGACCAGCGACTCACCGTCATCAATAATCGGTGCAGACGGCAGGTAGTCCGCCGTCGAACTGTCGGGACCGACACCGAGAAGCACGAAGTCGAGCCTGTCGTGTCCTTTCTCACGCCAGCCGAGGTGCTCTCGGAGCGCCTTGGTGTAGCGGACGTCAGCGTCCCTGGACTCCGTCGGCATTG
>WUAK01000385.1 GCA_009827205.1 Phycisphaeraceae bacterium
TGACATCAAGCAGTCCGATGTGGACAAAGCGCTCAACCTCGCCCGCGACGCGTACGAGCACCGCGCCGACGCCGATGAGGCGATCTCCAAGCACGCCCAAGAGTGGCCCGTGCACCGCCAGCCCGCGGTCGATCGAGCCCTGCTGCGTTTGGCGTATTACGAGATGACTCGGGGGACAACCCCGCCCAAGGCCGCGGTCGCCGAGGCCGTCAAGCTTGCGCGCGAGTTCAGCACCGAGAAATCGCCCGCGTTCATCAACGCCATCCTCGACAAACTCCTCAAACAAGTCCTCTCCGACGCATCTGCCTCGGCGAGCGAATCGACGGAGAGCTGATCCAATGGCGCTCTTCAAATCCGTCATCGGCAAACTCAAATCTGGCCTCGCCAAGACGCGCGAGAGCTTCGGGGGCATCGTCTCACTCCTGGCTGGCAGGAAGCTCGATGAGGAACTCATCGAAGAGATCGAGGCAAGACTCATCCGCGCCGACGTTGGTGTCTCCGCCGCCCGAAAGCTCTGCAACGGTATCAAGGACGCCTACCGCAAGGGCGACATGACCAAGGGTGAGGACGCGCTCGAGTATCTCAAGCGTGAGATCAAAGCGATGTGGCCCGAGGAAGACCGCAAGCTCCACACAGCAGAGTCCGGTCCGACTGTCATCCTCGTTACAGGCGTAAACGGCGCAGGCAAGACGACCAGCATCGCCAAAATCTGCAAACGCTTCAAGGACGATGACAAACGAGTTCTGCTTGGAGCGTGCGATACGTTCCGCGCCGGAGCCGTGCGTCAGTTGGAGATCTGGTCTGAGCGTCTGGGCGTTGACATAGTCAAGGGCCAGGAAGGCTCTGACCCCGCGGCAGTGGCATTCGACGCCTGCTCCGCCGGCCTCGCCCGTGGAGCCGATGTCATCATCCTCGACACCGCGGGTCGGCTTCAGACCCAAGCCGGGCTCATGGACCAGCTCACCAAGATCCGCCGAGTCGTCGAGAAACAGATCCCCTCGGCACCCCACGAGGTCATACTCGTGCTCGACGCGACAGCTGGACAGAACGCACTCAGACAGGCCGAGGGCTTCGCCGAGGCTGCAGGTGTCACCAGCATTTTCCTCGCCAAGCTCGACGGCACAGCCCGGGGCGGAATGGTCGTTGCCATACGCGAACAGACCAACCTTCCGGTCAAACTCATCGGGGTGGGCGAGACCCCGGACGACGTCGAGCCCTTCGATCCGGAACGCTTCGTCGAAGCCATGTTTGAAGAATCTGTGAGCGCCGGCTGACGAGCTTCCTTCTCCGGTGAGCGAGCGAGGGATGACTACAATCCCCAAGCACACACGGAGGAGCGATGCAACCCGAACCCAACCAGAATCAGCTCGAAGAGATCGGCTACCGCGGCCTGGCCTACTCGGAGCACTACCCGCTGAGCGGCGCGAACCCCGTCGATACAAGCGAGCACCCAGGTGCTCTCATCTGTATCGAGGGCACCGACCGTGCCGGCCGCTCAAGTCATATCGCTCTATTACGCGAGTGGCTCGAGAACGATGGCTACGGTGTGGTCTACACCGCCTTCACAAGATCAGGACTCGCCGGTGAAGGCATCCAGAAGGCCAAGGCGGGCCACACGCTTGGTCCGCTTACAATGGATCTTTTCTACGCGACTGACTTTGCGGATCGAGTCGAGAACGACATCCTCCCCGCGCTCCGAGCGGGCTTCGTTGTGCTCACCGACCGCTACACCTATGCGAGTCTCGCACGCTCGATCGTCAGAGGCTCGGACCCCGAGTGGGCCGAGGACATGTACAGGTTTGCACCAAAGCCCGATGCCGTGTTCTACCTCGATGTCACCGTTGAGAATCTCATCCCACGCGTGCTCTCGGGCGGCGGGTTCGACCACTGGGAATCGGGGCTCGATTTCCAGGAGGAACGCAACATCTACCCCTCGTTCATCCGCTATCAGGAGCGTCTCCTCCGCGTCTTCGACGATCTTGTTGAGCGGTACCACCTCACGCGCATTGATGCGAACAGGACCATGCGAGAGGTGTTCGGCGACCTGAAGGATCAAACGAAGGCCGTCCTCGATCACACTGGTGTCAGGCCCACCTCAGGCAAATCGGAAGAGGGGAAGTAAGCCATGTCCATCCCCGAATACCACGTCGCCAACCCGAGCCAGCGTGCGTCACGCCTCGCCGCGATCGACCTGGGTACCAACAGCATCCGGCTTGTCATCGCCGACGCGCCTCGCTCTGGGGGCTACCGAGTCATCGATGACGAGAAGGCTATGACACGCCTCGGGCGCAAATCCGCGAGGCCTGGCCACCTCGACCCCGAGGCGATGGCCGCCTCGGTTGACGCCGTCGCCCACATGTGCGATATCGCGCGCGGCTTCGGTGTTCGAAAGCTGCGCATCGTCGCCACCGCTGCGGTCCGCGATGCCGAGAACAAAGCCGAATTCATCGAGATGATTCGCACGAGAACGGGGCACCCCGTCGAGGTTGTATCCGCTCAGAAAGAGGCGGAACTCGC
>WUAK01000386.1 GCA_009827205.1 Phycisphaeraceae bacterium
AGGCGGGTTCTTTGTGCGTTCTGAACACAGACTATCGCAGAATAACAACGATGAGGTGTCCGCATCAGATATACTGGGCGGGTCTTGTGGGTCGCTGCCCGTTCGGGTCACGGCTGTTGTGTGCAACTCGTAGTCAAATTCCGTGCAAACACGTCACTAGGCGTGGGTTGTTTGCTCGCGGTTGGATTTGGCAATTGGGGGTCTTCAATGAAAAAGTTGCTTGTTGCGTTCATCGGTGGAGTGCTTGCTGGCAACGCCCTGGCACAGGGGCTCAGCTTCAACGATGTCACATTTCAGGCGGGTCTCAACGCAGAGTATTATTCCTCCCCGACAAGACACAGCCTCGGTGTCGTCTGGTTTGATGCGAACAACGACGGTTATCCCGACATCCTCGCGACAAACGGGTTTGATGGGTCTGGCTCAGGCCTGACGAGGCCCAACATCTACATCAACAACCAAGACGGCACGTTCACAACCATGAACTCGCTCCTGCCAGCGCTCCCGAACCACGACTTCGCCGGAGCGCTCGCTGCCGACTACGACCGAGACGGAGATGTCGATCTCTTTTTGTACACAGCAAACGAGGCATTCTTCATTAACTCGATCGTGGACAATCCGCTTGACGGTCCACCCAATCTGCTTCTGAAAAACATGTTTGTTGAGAGCGGCGGGGTTCTGCAGACGGGCATGTTCGCTGATGTGACGCAACAGGCCAACCTAATGGACTGCCCCGCGTGGATGCCGGGCGTGCTCGGCGATGATTTGACCTACGGCTGCTACCAGACACGCTCAGCGACGTTCCTCGACTACAACCTCGACGGCTGGATCGATCTCTACGTCGGGCACATGGTGGTCAACCGCGCCGGCTCGATCTCTGATCCAAAGCTCGACTCGGTTGGCAAACTCGCAAATCAGGATGTGCTCTACCGGAACAACGGCGACGGAACGTTCTCGATCGATGACGCTGCGATCCCCTCTGGATCTATCACGTCACGCTCAACTCTTGTCGTACGATCGGGTCATCTCAACAATGACATCTGGCCGGATATTTACGTGGGTCATGTGGGTAACAACCCTGTTGACATGCTCGACGAGGATCTGCGCGACACGGTCCTGATCAACAATGGCGCAGGCCAGTTTGTAGTGTCTCAGTCACTTATCGGCGCCGACACCCCCGCCGCGATGGGCATCGACTTCGGCGATGTGAACGGCGACGGGGCGTTCGACATTTATCTTTCAGATGTACCGAATCATTACGGGAACCGCAACAACCTCGCGACGATTGGGAACACGCTCTACCTCTCTAGGGGCTCATGGTACGGCTCGAATGTCGCGTGGCGCTACGGGCTTGCCAACGACCTGTCGTGGGGGGTGAATTTCGCTGACTTCGATCTCGACGGCAAGCAGGAACTCTTTGTGGGTGCTGGCCGGGAGAATATTTCCTCACTTATCTATTCGGAACTCGGTAGCAGGATGCCGGGACAATTGCAGTTGAGCACCTTTAATGTTCGAGGCAGTGCGCTCGCGGACTACGACCTCGACGGCGACCAGGATCTGCTCCTGATCAACGAGGGAGGTGGGCTCCAGCTCTACCAGAACAACTGTCAACGCGATAGCCACAACTCACTGATAGTCGAGCTCGCCCCGAGTGCCAGCAACACCGACTGCATCGGAGCCAAGGTCGTCCTCACCACCACCTCGGGCCAGACTCATGTCAGGCAGATCAAGGGAGGCACCAGCTCGCATTCACAAGACGAGAACAAACTTTTCTTTGGACTCGGGGCGGATTCAGTGCAGACTGTCCACGTGCACTGGCCCGTTGCGTCCGGGCAGGTCACTGTGCTGAGCAACATCAGCGGGAATCACGTGGTCGTGCAGGAGTAGTTTACAGCGAGCGCAGAGAGACTCTTACGCGAGCAAAGTTTAATATAAAACGTCCGCGGGTTTGACCCTGCGGACGTTTCTTAGAAAACAAAGCGGAGCGGGTGGGATTCGAACCCACGAGGGGCTTTCACCCCCACACGAATTCCAATCGTGCGCCTTAAACCGCTCGGCCACCGCTCCGTGACTTGCGAGGCCAATACTAGCACGCAGACCCTCCCCAGTCAGACGGAGCCAGACGTGGACCAACCAGCCCCCGCGGGCATCCTCATCATCGACAAGCCCCTCGGCAAAACCTCGATGGATGTCTGCGCCAACATCCGCTGGCGCATGCGAAACGGAGGCTCGCCCAAGCGGATCAAGGTCGGTCACGGCGGCACCCTCGACCCGCTCGCCTCGGGCGTGCTCGTCGTCCTTGTCGGGAGGGCGACCAAGCTCCAGGACAGGGTCATGGTGGGGCAGAAGGTCTACGACGCAGGGGTCAACCTCGCGCACACCTCACGGACGGACGACCGCGAGGGACCGATCGAAGCCGTGGAGTGCGACCCGGCGCCGGTTGATCGTGTGCGTGAAGTGCTGCCTCGGTTCACGGGTGATGTCATGCAGAGGCCGCCCGCGTACAGCGCGATGAAGGTCGGCGGTCGCCGGGCGTA
>WUAK01000387.1 GCA_009827205.1 Phycisphaeraceae bacterium
GATCTATCGGGACCGGTTGCCCGAACAGCTTCGGTCCGATCCAGACCGGCCACATCGCGATCACGGTGTCAGCGAGCGTGTTGAGCTGGAGCGTGCCCATCCCGATGAGCACGGGCAGGAATTTGCGCAGAGTCTTGGAGCCCTCGGCCTTGGCTGGCGCAAGAGCGCGGCGCCACGTCGTTCTCTTGCGGAGCTCAAAGAGTGCCCAGGCGAACTGCAACGCACCCGCGAAAAGTGTCGAGAACCCGATCCAGACCGCTGCGGATTCTGACGGTGTGTCCGTGAGGAGCGCAACCGCGGTGACGGTGATCATGCTGACATTCAGGATGATCGGGGCGGCTGCGAGCGGGAGGAACCTGCCGTGCACCTGGAGCATGCCCCCGAGGATGGCGGTCGTGCAGACGAGGGGCATGTAGGGCAGGATGACCGCGATCAGCTTGAAGCTCATCGCGCGGGCCTGATCGTCTGAGGTGAGCCAGAGCCCTATGGCGATGGCTTCACCGATCATGAGCAGAGCGCCGGTGATGAGCGCAAGAGAGACGACGATCAGGGACGCGTAGCGCTCGGCGAGTTCTGGGTTCTCCTCGTGCAGGCGTGTGTAGCGGGGGATGAATGCGGCTGAGAGTGCGCCCTCGCCCAGCAGCCGGCGGAAGAGGTTTGGTATCGCGAACGCGGCAGCGAACGCGGAGCCCACGAGCGAGTCGCCGAAGAGGCGGACCGTAACCAGATCCCGGCCCAGACCGAAGAAGCGTGAAAGGAGCGTGACCGACGCGACGGTGCGCGTGTTCTTTGCGATTGAGCTGGTCGGCGCGTCCTGCGTCACGTCAAGAGCCTACCGCCGGAGCGGTTTGGGTTCCGGTTTCGTGCGTACGAGCAGCGCGAGAGCGCACCCGATGGCGAGCCCCCCCGCGTTTGCGAGGTAGTCGTCTATCCCCGCGAACCTTCCGAGACCCGGGATCATCTGCGTCAGTTCGTCGAACGCCGCGTAGACGAGCCCCACACCGAAGCAGAGGACGGAGGTTCGCATGTTGCCGGGCTCACCGAGCAGGCCCGAGATGTTGAGCATGATCGCCCAGAGCCCGAAGACAGCGAAGTGGATGAACAGATCGGGTCTAGGGATCGGTCCCTCGATGCGCAGCTGAGGCCAGTGGGTCGCGGTGAAGACCATCAGGGCAAATGCGATAAACGCCAGCACGCGGAGCCGGCGCGGGAAAGGGATCGTGATCACACTCGGAAGTCCGGGTACGGGTCGCCGTAGGGAGAGGGGGTGTAGGACTGGATGTTTGAGGGTTGGTTGTGTTGTCTTGGTTGCTCGATCTGATCAGCGGGCTGAGCCTTGGGTTGGGCCGCGGGCTTGGGTTCGACCTCAACTTTGGCTTCGGCGTCTGGCTTGGGTTCTGCGGGCTTCGGTACATCGGGTGTTGCCTGGTTGGTTTCATCTTGCACTGGTATTGACTCTGGCTGAGTGTCCTCGGCTTTGGCTTTGCCGAGCAGAGAGAGTGCGAGATCGGTGTAGTCCTGCGCACCGGCGGCCGTGGGTGCGTACTCGAAGATCGTCTGCCCAAAGCTCGGGCACTCGGCGAGCTTGATGTTGCGCCGGATCGGGGGCGAGAGCACGCGGGCGTTCGACCACGCGACTTCTGTGCCTGACGCACTGGCGAAAAAGTCTTCGAGGTCAGCAACCACTTCCTGCGAGAGCGTGGTCTGTTTCTCGTGCATGCAGAGCACCACGCCAAGCACGCTCAGGTCGTTATTGAGCGATTGGCGCACGAGCGTAACGGTCTCGAGCAGCTTGCTAACGCCCTGGAGCGCTAAGAAATGTGCCTGCATCGGGATCAGCACTTCGCCCGCGCTTGCCAGCGCGTTGAGAGTGAGCAGCCCGAGCGCCGGAGGGCAGTCGATGAGCACAGCATCAAACCTGTCCGAGACCACGCTTATCGCGTTGATGAGACGCTGATTCCTGTCTTGGGCGGTCTGGAGTTCGTTCTCGATCGCGGCGAGGTCGGTCTCGGCGGGCAGCACCCAGAGGTTCTCGCGGATTTCGCGTATTGCGCCGGCGATCTCGGCATCGGGGCTCAGGATCACGTCGTACACGGAGGACTCGAGCGAAGCGGGATCAACACCCAGGTGCAGCGTCGCGTGGGCTTGCGGGTCCAGATCGATGACGAGGGTTCGCTGACCCTGGCGAGCCAGAGCCGCGGCGAGGTTGACGGTGGTCGTGGTTTTCCCGACGCCGCCTTTTTGGTTCATGAGCGCGATGACTCGGGGGGCATTTCGGTTGTTTGTGTTGGGTGTCTCGCCGGTCATGCGGCGAGTATAGAGGCTCATCCCCGCTTTGCGGCGGGTGATTGCTCGTCGGAAGCCTTGCTGTTGCTGTCATTTGTGGGTGTTGCAGCGCCCTTGCTGATCTTGCCCACGATCTCGGCCTCGATGGCGTTGCGACGGGCAATCTTGATGGCGGTCACCCCGATGAAACTTGCGAGCACGAGGATGATCGCGTAGATGACCCGGGCCCGTCCGAAACTTGCAGCGATCCCGAG
>WUAK01000388.1 GCA_009827205.1 Phycisphaeraceae bacterium
ACGAGCAGCGGCAGCCCGCCCATAAAGAACCATCGCGCTGCTGAAAGCCTGGCTTCGGACAGGGGCTGGATGATCGGGAATGACTCCGACTCGGCGCTGCGTGCGATCGTGCTGTCCCGGCCCGCGAGCCACTGGACAGCTGAGAGCGCAAGCTCCGTGTTTCCCGGGCTCGTCTCAACAACAGAACCGCCAACCTGTGTCGTGCGTCTGGCAACAAAGTCAAACAACCAGAGATGCGAACCGATCACGACGGCTCTCTGGGACCCGCCGTTGTTGTCGCGCTGAACCGCCCATCCAAAAGCACCGTCGTCGACCTCGCCGTCACGGGGGCCGCCCGGCGCAGGCGGGTTGGCGATGTTGTGGCGGTTTGTGTCCCGCTCGATCCAGTAGCCCGCCCACTCGGCTTCGCGCCAGACGTTCTCATCACTGGTGCGCAACAAGGGCCAGGCGCTGCCGATGTCGCTTGCCCGATCGATCGCGATGGGCCATGTGAGTCTGGTCGTCAGGCCCTCGATGACATCCGAGAGAGGATGGCCGGATTCAGCCGGGACGATCTGCTGCTCCCACTCGACGAATCTGCGATCGCCGATGGGTCGATCAAGCAGCGTCGGCCTCCCTGTATCCGCCGCGAGCCCGAACGCCTCGAGGGGCGTTGCCATCGGGTCGTCCTCGCCCATGCCCTGCATTGTCGAGGGTGAGAGTGAGACGAGCACGTTCTCGCCCGATTCGATGAGTTCGTTGAGTACTGCGCCGACACGGATAGCGCGCTCGGGACCGCCAGAGGTGGTCATGCTCATCCCTACGACGACGTACACCGTGCCCGGCTCGTTCGCCGCCAACGCCACCTCGGCGGGTCTCTCTGGTGAGAGACTGACGGGCCACTCGATCCATCGGATACCTCTGAGCGCCATGGCGTCAAGGAGCTTGGACATCTGACTCTGGTTGCCGAGGATGCGCGTATCAGTACCGTGGATAAGGACAACCGTGGTTTCGGGCGAACCGCCCGATGTGACCGCAAGCGCGCTCCCAATAAGCGTCTCGGCGCGCCGTCCTGCGTCGATCCTCGCCTGTCCGGGGGCAGCGGGGGGGATGAGATCGTCGATCCGTATGGCGGTGATGTCCTCACCGGTGGGCCCGATGACGAGGACGGCCTCGGCGCTTGCAAGAGCCGCCGCTACGCGCGAGAGCACGGGCAACGGGCTCGAGGCAAATGCATCGACCACGATCGACGACTCGTCGAGTGCAGTCTGCATCGCAAGTGCGAGCGCGTTCGCCGAGACGCGACCCTCTGCTGAGAGATTCTGGTCCTGCGCGCGGATGAGCAGATCTTCGAGTTGGCTCGTCACAATCTGAGTGAGCGCTCCGTGGGCTTCGCTGATCAGGTCTCTCGCGGCGCTGACGTTGGGGACCGCGGTCTCGCCGAGCGTCTGACCCAGGTTCTGCTCAACAAGCTGGCCGACCTGCTCTACCTGACCTGCGCTGACTCGGAGATACGAGGCCTGCTGGTTGAGTTCACCCGTCCATGGGCTTTCACCGGTTCGATCGGGCGAGTGCTCTTTCGAGAGTGCCTGGACAGGCTCGGCCCAGCTCTGCATCTGCTGTGCGAGCCGCTCGAGAGCACCCATCGCTGAGCGCGCCACATCAACCGAAGCCTGAGTCTCCTCGAGCCGTTCCGATGAGAGGCGGTCGATTAACGCCTGGTACTGTTCGACGCCCGCAGGGGTCCCGGTGTTAATGGTCGTCGTGCGAACATTCGCAGATGACTTGTCGAGCTCGTCGATCATGTCGAGCACGCGTGACATCGCGGCTCTGTCGCGTCCTGGTGCCACCAGGTTCGCAGCAAGGATGACCTCCGATTCTCCCGAGAGGTTCGCAAGGATCGCCCGAGTCTGGTCAGATGGCTTGAGCGCCCCGGTTCGTGTCACGTCGAACCTCGCGGAGAAGCGTGCCGAGAGGATGTTGAGAGCGATCACGATGAACGCAACAACCAGAAGCCCGATTGCAGTGATGAGCACGCGTGTCGAGCGGTTGTGGGTTGGTGTTTGGCCCGTTACTTCCATCTCTTGAACTCCAGTGCCGCGCCTGCGCCCACGAGCAGCCCGGCCGAGATCGAGAGGAAGAAGACGACATGCCTCGTGTCGATCGCTCCGCGCGCAAAGTCGTCGATGCGCGCCGAGAACGACGCGGACGCAAGCCTCGCACCCAGCTCGGGGCCGACATACTTGGGCGCAACATTGGTGATCACGAGCCAGCACACGAGCGTGAGGAGCGTGCCCAGAAAAGCGAGCGTCTGGCTGTCGGTCAGCGCCGAGGCGACGGTTCCGAGCGAGAGACACAGGCAGCCAAAGAGCATCAGGCTCAGGTAGCCAGCCAGGATCGGCCCCGGGTCAGGATTCGGATCGCTCACCGCAAAGAGCGCGGCCACATTGATGAGCGTCGGCAGAAGCATCATCGCGAGGAACGCCAGAGCCCCAAGAAACTTGCCCAGCACGATGTGAGCACTGGTGACCGGGCTCGACGCCA
>WUAK01000389.1 GCA_009827205.1 Phycisphaeraceae bacterium
CCTTCCGATCTACGGCAAGCAGATCGCCGCGGATAGCGACCTTGCTCCCAAACTCTGACGTGCTCTGAGGTTCCGGGCTGCTGATCCGCTGGGTCTCGACCCAGGTGCCGTCTTGCTGGCGTTCGAATACGAACGCGGCTCCCTGCCCATCGCTGCCTGTCGTGTTGAATCTCGCTCCTGCGACCATCGTGTTGCCGTGGATGTCTACGGTGACCCCGAAGAAATCATCGTCGCCCGGAATTGAGCTGAACAGGCATTGTTTCTCGATCCATGTGCCGTTCTCGCATTCATACATGAAGACGGCACCGCTCTCAGAAGTTCCCGGCGCGCTGTGGTTGAAAGCGCCTACTGCTGCGTAGTCGCCGTGCATCGCAACGGCGTGACCGAAGTGGTTGTTGCCGGTCAGCACCGAAGGCGCAAGTGTCTGCACGGGCAGCCAGAACGAGCCGAACTGCTTGAACACATGCACGTTGCCCGTGTTGAAACCGACGACAGAGTCTTCTTCGCGTGCACCGATGAGCAGAGTCTGGGAGTCGATCACGGCGCTGGTCCCGAACCATCCGTTTGCGTCGGGCACCGGGCTCGGGATCGTTGCGGAATACTCCCAGATGCCGTTGTTCTTTGTATAGAGCACCGAACTCCCGGCGTTTGTAATCACGCCCGTTTCGGCCCACATCGCGGTCACGAGCACGGTGTTGCCGTCGGGGCTGACATCGACCCATTGGCCAAACAGGTCTTCGGTCTCACCGTCCGGGTCCTCGAGTGTGGCGGTCAACACCCACGTGCCGTCAACGAGTTCGTAGAGGAATACCCGTCCCGCCTCGGGCTCAATCGCGTTGTCGAATCGCGCGGTCACGGCGAGAGTGCCGCCCCCGTAGTCCATCGCAAATCCGAGCCCCGAAGTCGCGGATGCCGTGGGCGCTGCGATAAGGCCAGAGGGTGCCGGGCAGACACTCTGGCCGCTCGCAGGTGATGCGACCAGCGTAACTGCCGTTACCAGTCCTGCGATCGGGAGTCGGTTGTTCATCACATCTCTCCTTGATAAACCTTGTGTGCCCACGGTTCGGTCGCGCCTTAACGGGTTCGACGGCGGTCACTCTGCTTCGTTCCATAGATTGGAGAAATGGCACGTTTTTGAAATGACATGAAAAAAGCCCGGGCGTTTGCCCGGGCATTGAAAGAACTGGATATTGAAAGCCGCTTAGCCGAGGCCGAGCATGCTTCCGATCACTGGGCCGTAGGCAACAACAAGCCCGGCGAACACGACCGAGACGATCGAGATGAGCTTGATGAGGATGTTGAGCGATGGGCCCGAGGTGTCCTTGAAGGGGTCACCAACGGTGTCACCAACAACAGTCGCCTTGTGGTCATCCGAGCCCTTGCCGTAGACGTAGTCGGAACCGTTGCCGGCCTGGACCATCTCCTTGGCGCGGTTAAGGATGGCCTCGCGGATCTCCGCGGGGACCTTGTTCTGGGTCTCGGTGCTGTTGACCATGTCGTCCGCGGTGATGCGGCCGTAGGACTCGAGCAGCTTCTTGGCGTTGTCCCAGGCACCGCCCGCGTTGGCCATGAAGACCGCGACGGCGAAGCCCGAGGTCAGACCGCCAGCGAGCAGACCCATGACACCGGGCACGCTCAGGACGAGGCCGACGATGATCGGGACAACGATCGCGAGGATCGCGGGGACCACCATCTCCTTCTGAGCACCGGCCGTCGAGATCGCGACACAGTTGGCGTAGTCGGGGTAGCTCTTGCCGTCGGCTTCGACCTGCTTGGGCCAGCTCTCGGGGTTGGCAAGGTCTTCCTCGCTCATGCCGCCCTTGCGGAACGCGTCACGCATGATCGCAAACTGCCTGCGGCACTCGTTCATCATCGCGTAAGCGGCGCGACCCACGGCGTTCATGGTCATCGCACAGAACAGGAACGCGAGGAGCACACCGATGAAGATGCCGCCCAGCAGGCGGGGGTTGGTGATCGTCACGTCGTAGAACGCGAGCACGTCACGGACGGAACCGTTCCGGCTCGAGGTGATGACGAAGGCCTCGTCGTGGCTGTGGTCGCCATGATCAAAGGTCGCGTGAACCGTGTACTGGCTCGAGAGGTGCATGTGGTGCGCCTCTTCTTCGGCGCCGTGGTCATGGTGTTCTTCGCCTGCGGTGTGCACGTCGGTGAAGACCTGGCCGACCTCGAGGTGATCGAGGATCTCGTCGCCCTGGTTGTTCTCGATGAACATCGCGCCGTCGACGATGGACTCGTGGGTCTCACCTTCGTGATCATGAGCGGGGATGTAGACCGCGAACTTGCCGTGGCCCTCGTAGACCGCGTACGCCTGGTTCTCATCGGCTGGGGCGGTGAACGAAGCAGACTCGACAAACGTTTCGCTCTGCGAGGTGATCTGCACCTGAACGACCTGCGCGTACGCGGCGAACAGGGCGAGGGCGGTGAGAGCAGCCGAACCGATGGCAAAGCCCTTACCGGTCGCGGCGGTGGTGTTGCCCAGCGA
>WUAK01000390.1 GCA_009827205.1 Phycisphaeraceae bacterium
GTGCTCTTCCGATCTGTCGAGACCAGAGAGTTCAGCGCCGAGCGAGTCAACGCTCGATGCGTGCGAGACACACGCGCGGATCATCTGTGTGTGCTCGGACTTGAGCCGTTCTTGCTCGGACTGGGCCTCATTCTTCTTGCGATCGACCGAAGCGACCTGCTCGGCGAGCTGCTCGGCGCGCCGGTTGTCGGATTCGAGTGATGCAACAAGAGCTGCACGCTCGCGTTCGACGCCCGAGACCGCGGCCTGCTTCTCCGACAGCTTGGCTCTCGTGTCTGCGGCCTGCTCGAGCACCGCGGCCCGCGCCTCGGTCGCACGGTTCATCGCCTCTTCGGTCTCGGCGAGCCTGGATTCCTGGGTCTCGATCGTGTGCCGGGCCTCGCCCTCGGTGCGCTCCAGATCGTCGCGTTTGACCGCCAGTTCTTCGACCTGCTTGGCGTCGCTCTCGAGACGACCCCGTGTCTCGGCGATCGCGTCCTCGGTCAGACGGACACGCTGCTGGGCGCGTTCCGCGTCGTGCTCGGCAGACTGGCGCTCCGCGTCGATGCGGCGCACGGAATCTGCCAGCTCGTGACGGTGGACTTCGGCGTCCTGCTTCTTTGCTTCGAGCTCTTCGACGCGTTCGTGCGATTGATCGCGCTGGCCGCTGAGCGAGGTGAGTTCGCTCGTGAGGCCGTCGAGTCTCTGGCGGAGATCGTCGTACTGATCGAACGCGAGCGCGGTTCGGATCGCGCGGTACTCGTCGTCGAGCGACTGAAACTTCTTCGCCTTGGCGGCCTGACCCTTGACGATCCGCAGACGACGCTCGGTGTTCTCGAGCTGCTCGCGTGCGCGCGTCAGGTTCACCTCGGTCCTGTCGAGCTTGCGGGTCGCCTCGATCCGGCGCTGCTTGTACCTTGCGATACCCGCGGCTTCCTCGAAGATCGTTCGTCGCTCCTGGGGCGAGGCCAGCAGCATCGCGTCCACCTTGCCCTGTTCGATGATCGAGTAGGCGTCGGCGCCGATGCCCGTGTCCATGAATAGCTCGCGGATATCGCGAAGCCGGACCCGCTTGTCGTTGATGAGGTACTGGCTCGTGCCGTCGCGGTACAGCCGGCGTTCGACGAAGACCTCGTCTGCTTCGATCGGCAATCCGCGTCGTCGGCGACCGGTCCGGCGCTGCTCGCGGCGGGCCTCGGTCTGCTCCTCGTCCTCGTCGATCTCGTCGATCGGGTCACTGAGCTCGAGCTCCACGAGCTCGGCGGATTCATCGATGATCGGGTTGTCAAAGCCCAGGGTGACGCTTGCCATGCCCGCGGGGGACCTGCCCGCGGCTCCGGCGAAGATGACGTCGATCATCTCCTTGCCGCGAAGCGACTTGCTGGATCGTTCACCCAGGACCCACTTGATTGAGTCGACAACGTTCGACTTGCCGCAGCCGTTGGGGCCGACGACGCCGGTGATGTCATCGTCGAACGTGAACTCCGTTCGGTCGGCGAATGACTTGAAGCCGTTCAGGATGAGCTTTGATAAACGCATAGGTCGGGGCGCCCTCCATGCCGCCTTTCGACGTGTGCCTAGCCCGGTTCATCGGCGTCCTGCCAGTGGGGCCTTGCAAAGGAGGGATCAGTCTACATCACCTTGAGCCGTCTGTCCCCCCGCTGGAATCGTTCGTCTTGGGTTTCAGAGGCACGACGTAGGGCGATACGTCCTCGCCGCCCTCGGGAGTCGGTTTGGGGTCGCCCGTGAGCGGATCGAGTTCGATCTCCTCGCCCTCGCCTCCGATCAGAGCGGGGCGCTCCTGCGTCGTGGTCTGGCTTGCCTCGAGGAGCTCCGCGATCAGGCGGTCGGTCTCGGTCGCAAACGATGCCCTTGTGCCGCCCGAGTCCTGGATTGCTGCCAGAGCGCCGACGATCTCCGAGTAGGTAAAGCCGAGTCCGGGCCTCGTGTCAGTGGCGGACCCGCCGCGGGCCATGTACTTGATGAGCGTGTCGAGGTCCTTGCCCACGCGTGTGGTGATGATGGGACCGTTGCCAGAGGTCTCGTAGCGGAGGCGCACTTCCTGATCGTTCTCATTCTCGGCGACCATGATGAACCGGTCAGACCATGCCGTCACGAAGAGGGGGGTGACGAGGTCGGTGTCATCGCCGATGAGCGCGATCCGGGGCGTGCCCTGCTGGGTGACGTAAACCATCGGGTCGCCGAAGGGCACGATGTCGAGCTGGAACCTGCTCTTGATGTCGATTCGTTCGACGCCCTGCGAGTTTCCACGTGGAATAACAGTCTCCGCGTAGTACACGAGCTGCTCGATCGAAGCACGCTGGCCGGATGGCCTCGACGCGTTGCTGGCGATGAGCCTTTCGAGCCTTTCACGCCTGGCCCGCTCCATGAGCGCCTCATAGGCAGCGATGCGGAGCGTCAACTCTTCTTCGTCCTCGAGCAGGTCGTGCAGCGTACGTTCGATCGAGCCGTGACCCGCCGCGACGCCCAGCAGTTCG
>WUAK01000040.1 GCA_009827205.1 Phycisphaeraceae bacterium
GTGATTGTGCCGTCGGCTACCCCCCACTTGATCGCATCGATGTCCGACTGCTCCCGCAGCGGCGGGTTCATCTTTGCGTTCGTGTCGTACCCAAGGCACGCCTCATCTGTCAGCAGCAGATGGTGGGGCGATGCCTCGGCGGTCACAGGCAAACCCTTATCGCGGGCAGCTCGGATGAGGTCGACCGACCCTGCGCACGAAAGATGCTGGACGTGGTATCGGCATCCAGTCTCGCCCACGAGTCTGACGTCGCGTTCGATGATGATCTCCTCAGCGACACGCGGCCAGCCGCCCAGGCCCAGCTTGGTCGAGACACCGCCAGCGTGCATCGAGGCGTTGCGGGTCAGTGTCGGCTCCTGGCAGTGCTGCATGAAGCAGAGCCCAGCAGTCGCAGTCGCAGTCAGAACCGATTTCATCATCCCGGCTGAGGCGATGACATCCCCATCATCCGAGATCCCGACCGCTCCGGCTTGCGCAAGCAACTGGATCTCCGCCATCTGGTCGCCGTGGCGTCCGACCGTCCCAGCGGCGACCGGGTACACCCTGCACGCGGCGTCCCCGGCTCGGTCGTACACGAATCTGACGATCTCTGGCGAATCGAGCGTCGGTGCCGTGTTGGGCATGCAGCAGACCGTCGTGAAACCGCCTGCAACCGCGGCCTGGGTCCCCGTCTGGATCGTCTCTTTGTGTTCTTGACCCGGCTCACGCAGATGGACGTGCGGGTCGATCAGTCCCGGGCTGACTATGAGCCCCGATGCATCGATCACCTGCCCCTCAGCGGACTCGATCCCCTTGGCGATCCGGGTTATCCGGTCGCCCTCGATCAGGACGTCGAGTGTGTCGTCTGTCCCGCTGGCGGGGTCAATGACCCGCCCTCCCCTGATGAGAATGCTCGCCATGGCTAAGCCTAGGTCAGGTCCAGTGCCCGATAGCCCGGCCCAGAGGTGGTGCATACCATCTATCCACGCAAACGGGGCGTGGCGCAGCTTGGTAGCGCGTTTGACTGGGGGTCAAAAGGTCGCAGGTTCAAATCCTGTCGCCCCGATTCAGAGCCCGGCGGGCAGCCGGCGGGACCAAAGCCCACAGGGGCGCATAGCTCAGTTGGCTAGAGCGCTGCCGTCACATGGCAGAGGTCACAGGTTCAAGTCCTGTTGCGCCCATTATCTGAACCACCCAGACCCAACACACCCCCTAGAGAACCAATGAACGAGGGTCTGAACCTCGCTGAAACCGCAGTGCCTTGTATGGCTGCACCCGATTCTGCACCGGACGCTGCCGCATAGTCCTCGTCACGCAACTGCAGGTAGTTGATCCGGCGCACCTCGGGTGTGTTGCCGCACCATGCCGACAGCAGATAGTCTGGCTCGTTCGAGCACTCGGTGATCCGTGAAGATCTCAGATTCTGCCAGAGCTTCGGCCATGGATTGAGCCCGGCCGCTGCAATCGCTTGCGTGAGCTTGTCGCGTGTCGTCTTGTGATGGAACGGGTCGAAGCGATCAAAGATCCTTGCGCTCGTTGCTCCGCGACCTAGCTGCTCTAGAGCCTCGCGCACCTCCGGGAACAGCGGGATGAGCCGGCCATCATCGTCTACGTGGTGTTCGGTCTTGGGTGAGCGCACTAAGATCTGATTCCGATCCCATTTTACGTCGGACCATGTCATGCCGTGGATCTCGCTCGCGATCCGCAGGCCCCCCCCAGCGAGCCAGCACAAAGATCGCGCGAAACTCGACATCCTCGATCTGCTTGGCCACCAGTCGCGCCATCGGGCCGTCGATGAAATACTCGCGGCCCCGATCGGGACGCACGACCGTCGACAAAGCAGCCTGTGTGCTGGACAGGGACGCACGAAGACAATGGTGGCGTACCACGTACCCGTAATTGCTCTGTGCGGTAACGGCCCTGCAATTGGGGTCTTGCGAGCCTCCGACTCTCTCGTGGGCTATGTGATGATTGCAAGAGGTGATAGCTGTCAAGCTGCTCCTGAGGCTTGCGAGATACGGTGTTCCAGGACTTGAAGTCCGGCGTGAAACAAAAAGGCAGGATTTGTTGAGGCGTATCTTTTCCAGAGACGACGGGGCTCGCAACTCAGACGGAACGCCCACTCGAGCCCATTACGTTGGAGAATTGGTGGGGCTTGTCGGACATACCCGGAGATGAAGTCGAACGCAGCACCAACGCCGAGTCGTACGCCTGGCAGCATCGGCTTGAGTCGCTGCATCATAATTTCCTGTCTCGGACAGCCCTGGCCGACAAAGGTGATGCGTGCGCCAGAAGCTGCGATGTCCTCGGCAATGGACTCTACTTCCTCATCAGATATAGCGCCGAACCCTGGGCTGTGGCCGTAAGCGATTTTGATCTTTGGGTACCGATCTCGAATCGCTGCTTTGAGTCCTTCGAGTCGCTCGGGTCTGCCGCCTAGGAGTGCGATCGGCACGCCTTCTTGTTCGCAAGCTTCCATGACGTGCAGGGTGAGATGCGGACCGTAGAGTCTTGTCGCGTTCTTGCGTCCGAGCAGCTTGCGGACCCATACGATCGGCACACCGTCGCTGGTGACCATATCTGCATCTGCTACAGCTGCACCTATGTCGTCATTCCATCGTGACATCATCAGGCCATGCACGGCAACGACAGCAACCGAATGACTCCCGTTGCCACGGGCCCAGTCGATAATAGTGTTGGTCGCGGAGGTGTAGTCCAGTTCGGCGTAGTGGACTCCCAGAACTTCGGTTGTATCAAACATGGTCATCTCTTCGTAATCCTCATGAAAGTACAGATTGTGACACGCGGAGTATGTTGCACGCTGCGTGCCAGTCATGATCGCGTGATTGGGGCTTGCAGGCGGTCTTTATGGTGCATAAATTGCAGCTGTGCTGTGTCAGATGCAGGTGAGCAGAGAGCACGTAGCACGCTGGCTGCGTTCTGGGTCCAGTTGAAGCGCTCCAGGGCTAGTTGTCGGCTCAGAAGACCCATATGTCGGCGTTCATCCTGTGTCATGCCTGCTGCATTTTTCAGGCACTGGGCGATGGCATTAACATCGTGAGGTGGAACGAGCCATCCGTGACTGCCTGACTTGATGTGGTCAGCGATTCCTGAATCAGTCGTTGCCAGGATTGGTGTACCTACCGATAGCGCTTCGGCGAAGACCAAACCAAACGACTCAGACCAACTTGGGAGAGCAAAGAGGTCTGCTTTCGCCATTTCGCCCATGAGCTGTTCGTTGTTAAGCGTCGGTAAGACTTCGACTGCTCCTGAGGGCAGGTCACGTTTGATCTGGCGTAGGAGTGGTGGTGGGGGCGTCCCGACGATACGGAGCCTTGATTGAGGAATGCCAGCCTTCACGAATGCAGCAAATAAGTCTCTATGTCCCTTCCGCTTAATGAACTGACCTGCTGTGAGGATGGAGAGACCATGTCGATTGTGAGCATTAACGATGTGGGGGCGTTGAGCGATACCGTTTGTGAGTGTAATGGCGTGCGTGGCACCGAGTCGTTGAAGCATGTCTGTGAGCCGAGCATTCACCGATGCGATGGCAGTAAACCGCATTGCGTTTTGTAGGATGAACCGCCGCTGGCCGGGATGCCGCGATGCAGCATCGACATCATCTGCCGAGTGCTCAATGACTATGGCCGGAATCCCCAACTCTCTCGTGTGATGATCAGCAGCCGTAGTCCACGGCAACATGCCATGCACAATAAGAGCATCGGGCCGAAACCGATTTAGCGCTTTGGTGAAAGCGTGCAGCGTAGCTGCATGAAACGCTTGACAGATCATCTGGGGCACCCGTGGAGCAGCATGAGTGCGTACAGAACGCGGATACGCAATAGGACACCTCAATGTGTTGATTGGCACGCCGTCTTGCTCGTATCTGTCGGGTCTAGCAATCTGGCGGGCCCATGGGCCACCAAGATGCTTCATAACGCGTGGGAGCCTGGGGGCGACAGTAAAGATCTCAGTCTCTACACCAAGATCACGGAGCGCCCGGGCCTGTGCGATGTTGTACAGACCATTTGCTGGGCGGTTCTGCCACGGCACCGCGAGGGTGAGCAGAGCGATTCGTCGGAAAGTGGTCATGCGGCGGCCTTCCGTTCGGGGTATCGCTCCACGGTGTAGTCCACATCGAATCCGCGGAACGCACCGAGCCCGACAGCGCAGCGACATATGCCCCGAAACCAGAGTCCGGGTCCGATGAGTGGTGCTGCTGCAGCGCCGATAACGGACTCTACTCCGCCTATTGTGATTCGTTTGACAAGCCCCATCACCCGCCCGAGCTGAGATGAGGCGCGGTTCATGCGACCGAATACCACGCCTGCTCGGTAACGACGGCGAAGCACCGCCTGCCAGGTGCAACGGTCGGGCTCGATGTCTTCATAAACAAACGCGCGGCGTTCATGAACGAGGCGTGCGCCTTGCTGATAGGCTCTGCGAAAGAAATCAGTGTCCGAGCCTCCGCTGGTGCCGTAGGCCGGATCAAACCACAGCCCGTCACGCCCGATGAACTCGGCGCTAACAAGCGTGCTGCTCGTACGGCCAACCTTCCATGAGACAGGTCCATCGTGGTTCGGGCCTGGTTTGTCGAATACACCCGTTCGAACAAGCCAGCGGGGCGTGGTGTCGGGGACACGTCCGATGACTGGTCCAATCACCGCGTCCGCGTCGCCTTGATCGAATCGCTGAAGCAGTGCTTGCAACCAGCCTGCGCTCGGAATCTCGTCGTCATCGATGAACACATATACATCCGCATGCCCCATGGCGATTGCGGTGTTGCGCGCGTGCGCGATGTTTCTTCGTGGCTCCGAAGCAGTTCTAACCAGAATGTCTGTTCGATGCACGGAATGTCGAAATGCCACAGGGTTGCCTTCGGGATCGTTGTTAACGACGCGCGTTTCAACATGCCATCTCTCAGGGACCTCGAGCGAGGCCAGAGCTGTCAATAGCCGTGATAGTCCGGTAGGACGGCGGTAAGTCGCGATGCAGATAGCTGCAGATTTCATGCGTAGCTCTCCTTTGAGATGGGCTGTCTCTGGAGCAATGCTGTTGTGACCGCATTGGCCATGCCTTTGGCCATACGGGTGGGTGTGTACTTGGCGGCATCTGCACGGGCTCTACAGCCCAGTTCAGCCAGTCTCGGATTCATCATGGCGCGAGCCATGGCTTCGGATGTATGCGAGTGGCCTCGGCGCGGGTCGAAAGCGAAGCCGTTCAATCCGTCTGTGATTAGGTTGTCGAAGCAGCCCGCTCTAACCGAACACAGCGTAGGTGTACCGCAGTGCATCGCTTCGTTGACAACCAGGCCCCAAGGGTCTGCGATAGAGCCGAAGATGTGGAGATCTGCGGCAGTCATCCAATCCATGACTTGCTCAGGAGCAACTGCGCCGGTGCAGTGGATGCCATAATGCTCCTGACCTTCGGTGATGTGGCGTTCAGAGCCATCGCCGGTGAACACCAAGACCCAGTCATCATGGATGGCAGATGGCAGTTGTTTCCAGGCATCAACGATAAGTCGGATAGACTTGGCAGCGATCATGCGACCAACCACAGCTGCTATGCGTTTCCCGTTGAATCGATTCTTGATGGCTCGGACAGCCGAGTGATGTGATTCGTGACTGAGGCGGTTGCGGATCGTGTCAATGTCCGCTGAGTTAGGGGCATCGTGAATCCGCTCAGGGTTACAGCCCATGATCTCTAGTGTGTTTCGTGCACGTTGCCCCATGCCGATGACAGCCGGGCTGTTACGTGCCATGTACGCCTGGATTCCACGGATGGCCACGCTTCGTGAGGAAGGATCCGCTTGGTAGGTCCACGGAATCACCGCTGCACCCAGTGCGCTCCCAGCGACATGAGCAAGTGCTGTTCTCGCTCCCAACTCGCCGGTGATGATTGCATGCGGCTTAAAGCGCATCAGTTCGGCCGGCAAGCCAAGGGGGATATGACGCACGCTGCTGATCCCATTCGCACGACGCTGCTGACGCATAAATGAACCGCAGCGACGCACCTGAAAATGCTCGTCTGAGAAGTCGCCAGCTTCCCAGTTCCGATCTTGTTCCATCGTGGTGTTAGTGATAACACGCAGACGCCAACCTGCAGTCTCGGCGAGCCGACGTAAAACCGGCCTGCGGTATGGACTGATGAAGTTGGTGCAGATTGCGACTCGGGTCAGTCCGATGTTGTGGTCGGGCATAGTTGTGCCTCCCCGATTTCCGGGGCATCTCGGACCAATTCGCGCGGTTGGTCCAGCCGTTGCAAACTCACGCTCTTATCTGGCCGATCTGCACGCTGCAGAACCCGGCTCGGAGCCGGAGGTACGTGAAATGCAAGACGTGGACCACATGCGACCAACTTGCCTCAAGGCCATTTCGGTAGCCCTCGCGGTCGTTCTGACTTGCATTCAGACGGGCTGCGCGGGATCGCGGTCTGATAACGCTGGTCGGCTCACCGATGGCTCGCTCCCAGCATGGGTGCAGGGCATGCGGGAACCTCTGCAAGAGTTTCCTGCATCTCAGTCCGATTCGGTTGAGCCAAACAATGGCGTTCGCCAGCGTGTTGGCAAGCCTCGTGAACTTGGTGGAATGCTTTCCGGCGGCACATCCGAGCGTGGTGCTATAACCCAGAATCGCTCTTCAGGTGTTGAGAGTGGCAGTGGATCGGGTGTTGGCACTGTCGCGACCATTGATGTCAATGTCAGCGGCTTGCCTAATGGTAAAGAGCCCAGCCAGCCAGAACTGAGAGCTCCGGAACCGAGTCAGCTCGAGCTTCAATACCGAGGTGATCGCCCGAGACGGCCGGATCGAGATCTGGAACAGTTCGGCTACGCGCAGCTCCGACTGATCACTCCAAATTCGGCTGGCGGCCCAGCGTCTACCGATCACGTCCTCAGCGCTGGTGATGAGGTTGTCATCGATCTCACGACGGACGTTGTCGAGCGATATCGGCCGACGGTGGATGACGATGGAATGCTCCCGCTGGAGGGTGTCGGAGCCGTACGGGTTGGCGGTCTTCCGTTCGATGAGGCTCGCACAGCAATTCGCAACGAGATCGCCCGCGTTCGTCAGGGATTCGAGCTCAGCATCGGTCTTGGACGACTTACTGGTGTACCGATTCGTGTAACCGGAGCTGTGTTTCAGCCTGGGGTTGTTGACGCTGGGTCACGTCCAACACTGCTCGACGTGCTCAGTGTGGCCGAAATCATGCCATCGGGAACGCTTCGATCGATTGTGGTCGTCCGGAGCACCGGCGAGCGAGAGTCGATAGATCTGTATGGATTTCTACTCGGGCGCACAGCCCCACCAGATATTCGGCTCAGCCGAGGCGATACCGTGACGGTCCCGCCGATCGGGCGGACTATCGCAATTGCAGGAAGCGTGCAAAGGCCTGGCATCTACGAGCTTGCGGATCAGGATGGTGAAGTTTCCGCAGGGCAGGCGATCGAGCTCGCTGGTGGTGGAACCGGCTTTGCGATTGTCGAACAGATTCAGATCGAGCGGACTGATGCCGGCCGACGTGTGCTTGTGGATGTGGAGGAAGATGGGCTCGAGCAGGAGCTTCGCGACGGCGATCTGTTGCTCGTTGGTGCAGTTGACGGTCGCCTTCATCCCGTCGTTGAGGTTCGTGGAGAGGTCGCGCGTCCCGGGCGTTTCCAGCATCGACAGGGACTCACGACGGGTGATCTTGTTCGTCTGGCCGGCGGCTTGACCGTCGATGCATACGAGGGTGAGGCGGTAATCTCGCGTGTTATGGGTGCGGCCTCCCGTCGTGCTTCCGAATGGGATGGCGCACTCGAGCTTACCTCGCGACGAGTTGTCATCATCGATATAGGTCGAGCGCTCGCTGGCGATCCTGCGCACGACATCGCCCTTGAACCGCTTGACCTGATGCGGATTCGTCGCTTTGACGAAGCCAGGGAGATGCCCACGGTCGAGCTCATAGGCGGTGCTCGTAGGCCCGGGATGTACGAGCTCACTGCCGGGTTGACTGTAGCCGATCTCATCGCGCTCGGCGGCCACCTCACTCCCGATGCATTCCGAGAAGAGGCCGAACTGGTCCGGCGCCGTCGTAGCGATGACCTCACTATTCTCGACGTTGATCGCTACCGCCTTCCTCTCGTTGAGATTCTCAATGGAAGCTACCGTGGCCCAGTTCTTGAGAACGGCGATCGGCTCATTCTCCGCACCCTGGGGCGTGCGGAGGTGCGTGTGTCGGCTGGCGGCTTGTTTCGATTCCCGGGGGAATATGTTCTTCCCGCGGGATCGACGGTTACAGACCTCATCGCAGCAGCAGGAGGAGTCCTCGATGGCGGCGATCTCCGTGCGGCACGATTCACACGAGAGTCTGTTCGCGCGTTGCAGACGTCGCGATGGAACGAGCTCACCGAGCGAACGCGTCAGACGTTTGAACGAAATCTCGAGAAACGCATCAACTCAGCACGCACCAAGGAGCAGTTCTCTGCGCGTGTCCAGTTGGAACAAGCCCAAGCAACGCTCGACCGTCTCCGAGGGACTCAGGCAATCGGACGCATCGCGCTCGATCTCACAGTTCCAGACTTCCCCGAGTCTGAAGGCAACCTGCCTCTTGAAGACGGCGATTCACTGTTAGTTCCGAGGTTCTCGAATACGGTCACTGTGCAAGGACATGTTTTCAATCCGCTCACTGTCGTTTTTGAATCTGGGATCTCCGCCGACGATCTGCTCAGCCGTGCGGGAGGCTCGACCGAACTGGCAGACGAGGACAAGGTGTATGTGATCCGAGCAGATGGACGTGTCGCGAGTATTGAGCAGCGCGGCGGCGAGTTCCGGCTCAAGGACCCACTACTACCAGGTGACGTGCTCTTGGTTCCTCCCCGTCCGCTGGGTCGGGATGCAACATCGGTTGTACTTGATATGTTGCTGCTAGCACGGGCCGCAGGTGAAGCCGGTGCGTTATGGAACCTCGCGCTAGGCTCGATCGAGGATGGATCGATCTCGATTGTGGATACCCCGGCATCACCCCGGAGCGATTCAACACCACCGGCCGCACTGTTAGAAGAATTCCAGCGTTAAGGCCTCTCTTGTAGAGCTTGTTGGATCGTCTCGACAAGACGTTTGCGTGATTGTTCTACCGATTCGATACCCGCTCCATCTCTGATCGCGTTCTCGCAGGTCCTCGCAGCATCGGTGACACTCGGGAATCCGAGGTTTCCAGCTGCTCCGGCGAGTTTGTGAACACGCCGGCGGACATCATTGAGAGAATCCGTTGTGACTGGCGCTGCGAGTTCGCGTGCTTCCTTGGCGAGATGCACACGGAAACGTGCCTCTAGATCTGCCAACGTTGTTGATGCTTCATTGGCTGGCTCGATCGCTATGGCTCGGCGCACCCAGAGTCGGATCATCTGGCTCAGCGCATCGGGATCGACCGGCTTGCTCGCATAATCGTCGCAGCCGGCAGCGAGGCAACGATCACGCTCGTGCTTCATACCGTGAGCGGTCAGCGCTATAATTGGGATCCGGCAGTTCATGCTTCTGAGCTGCCGTGTGGCGTCGTATCCGTCGAGAACTGGCATCTGCATGTCCATCAGGATGACATCCACCTGAGCCGATGATGATCGGATAAACTCAACAGCTTCTGCGCCATTTTCGCGGATCTCAAGCGTTGCACCGCGATCTTCTAGAAAGTAGGTCACCACTTCACGAACATGATCGCTGTCTTCAACAAGAAGCACATTGATTCCGTCAAGCCGGGATCCTCCAGGCGAGCTATGCTCAGCGATCCTGCCGCGATCGAGAATGAGCTCGCGTTCTTGGATCGTCTCCTGACTTGGCTCATGAATTGGAACCTGTACTGTGAAGCAGGTTCCCTCGCCTGGCGTACTGTCAACGTCGAGTCGCGCATGCAATGCATCCGCTAGGTTCTTTGCAATCGCAAGGCCTAGCCCGGTACCGCCGCTGACGGTCGTTGATCCTCGATCAAACGCTTCAAAGATATTGTCAAGATCAATTTGGGCGATACCGGGACCGGTATCTGAAACCGCGAAACACAGCGAGCAGGGATCGTTCGAGAACGAAACGCTCAGAGTGACCTCACCCTGTTCCGTGTAGCGGATGGCATTGCCGAGGAAGTTCATAAGTATCTGGCAAACTTTCATGCGATCAGTCTGCACGCGAAGGGGGACGCCGGGCTCAATTGTGGTCCTGAGTAAGAGCCTCTTTGTTTGCGCCTCCTGTACGACCGCGCTCACTGCATCTCTGAGCATATCTTCTACATCGGTAGTGTCATCACGGATGGCGACATTACCCGACTCGATCTTGGATAGATCGAGAATGGCGTTGATTATGCCGAGAAGTGAGTTGCCGTTCGAGCGAATTTTGGTAATGAGCGATCGTCGTTCTCCGTCGCTGAGACCCACATCTTCTAGCATGCGAGCGAAGCCAAGCACGGCGGTGAGTGGCGTTCGCAGTTCGTGACTCATGTTGGCAAGAAAGGCTGTCTTGGAGTCATTGGCTTCATTTGCGCGAGCGAGTGCATGCTCGAGTTGCTCTGCAGTTTCTTGCTGCTGCGCTTTGCGATCGGCGCGCTCCACTGCCAGAGCGATGCCATCGGCAACATTGGCGAGGAGGTCGATCTCACGAGCGGATCTTGGTGCAATAGGTGCGTCTCCTTCAAAGCCAACGATGGCATAAATGTGGTTGCCCGAGCCGACGAGGAGACACATCGAGTGCTGAGAGCCGAAGACACTTCGGACAGCCTCTGGTATAGCGGTATCGACGAGCACACGCGCTTCAAGATCGACATCGAGTGAGGTGACGTGCACTTGCTCAAGTGCTGTCCAATTGGTCTTTGTGTGACTGTCATGATCAGTCCACGCGAGCGAACACTCAAGCCTGTTGTTTGTTGCTGAGGCGTAGTACGCACGTGTTGCTCCAAGGAAGCTCCCAACCTCAGACAACAGGCGAGCGATAGCGTCTTTGAATGCGTTCGGATCGAGTAATATCGAGAGAACTGATCGCGCGGCTGCCTGTAATGCCTCTTCTCTCGTACGTTGCTCGCCAGCAGCCTTGAACTCCGTGACATCTAGTCCCATGCCGCGATAGCCGCGAATCGGATTGTCAGTATGGCGAATGTGCGCCGTACTGTCAGCGCCGGGTTCTGGTAGTGCCTTGCCGCTCAGACGTTGCCAACGTTCGGAGCCATCCGGGCGCAGGCAACGATGTTCGACATTGCGGAATGGAATGCCGGTGCGAGCCGATTTAAGGAACACGTGCTTTAGGCGTGCGGCCTGATCGGGTGGCATGAATTCGAAAAGCGTTCGTCCTATGACCTCGTCTCGAGTACGCCCGAGTTGCATCAATAGAGGATCGGTTGCCAGCACAAAGCGAAATTTGTCATCCATCTCCCAGATGTACTCGCCGGCTGCGTCGGCTATATCGCGGAAACGCTCCTCGCTCTGAGCGAGTTCGTGTTCGGCCGCTTTACGTTCTGAAATGTCTCTTGCGATGACGCAGTTGAACGATTCGTTGTCGATCTCGATATAGTTGCAAGATACCTCTACAGGAAAGACTGAGCCGTCCTTTCTTCGGTGTAATGATTCAATCAGGAGAGAGCGCTTCTGTTGAAGCTCAGCCCAATGCAATGGCCATGCTTCTTGCGGTAGTGTGGCTTCGATGTCGAACACCGTCATGGAATGGAGCTCTTCGAGTGAGTAGCCGAGACCGTCGCATGCCGCATGGTTCGCATAGATGAACCGAGAGTCTGGGGCGACCCACAAGACCGCATCCTTCGCCTGGTCCACAGTGAATCGGGTTGCGATCAGTTGTGCTTCTCGCTCTTTCTGTCCGCTGAGATCACGCAAGAATGCCGTAAACTGAACGCCCTCCGCTAGCTGGACTGGTGATATCGCAAGTTCGACCGGGAACTCCGTGCCGTCCGCCTTCATGGCTTGGATCTCGATACGTTTGCCGAGCACCGGTCCCTCACCGGTCTCGAAAAATCGCTTCATGCCTGCTTCGTGAGCAGCGCGAAGCGACGGAGGAATAATCAGAGCAGGCAACGGCCGCCCGAGTGCTTGCTGTTGTTCGTATCCAAACAACTCGCAAGCGGCTCGATTGAATTCGGTCACAATACCGTCGCTATTAATCGTAATAATTGCATCGAGCGAAGCGCTCAGCACTCCGTGATGGCGGCGTCGCGCCGCGTGCTGGCTTGATAGCATGCGCGCGAGCGCTTTGAGTGACTCGATCTGTTGATCAGAAATCGAGCGGGAAGAGGTATCTGCAACGCACAAGCTGCCGATTATCTGTGAACTACCGTCTGAGACGGGGACACCGACGTAGAACCGGATGCCGGCTTCTCCCATCACGAATGGGTTGTTGGCAAATCGATCGTCGGCCAGGGTGTCCTCAATGATCAGCGGGCGATCGGACAATATAGTGTGGCTGCAGATCGTGTCGTCGCGGGCGGCTTTGTCGGCGTCCACGCCGAAACAGCCACGGAACCATTGTGTATCTGCATCGAGGATGCTGACGAATGCCATGGGACAATCGGTGAGTGTCGCAGCGATGCGGGCGACGTCTTGCGAGAGGCGATCCGGCTGGACAGGGTCAATGCCAAGGCTAGCAAGGGCTTGAAGCCGCTCGGTTTCGTTGGCTGGACGTGGTGCTTCGGTCATTTTGATGGGGTCTCGTAGCGGCTGATTCCTGCCCTCGGCAAACTCTGGCAACTCTCTTTATAGTATTGCATATGCCCAAGTCGAGTGCCCAGCAGAGTCTGATCCTTGTTGCCGATGACGATGAGTATGTGCGCGAGCATCTCGTGCTAGTTCTTGAGCAAGCTGGTCATCGTACGGCGCAGGCTCGTGACGGAGCCGAAGCGATTGAGGGGCTTCGATCATCCCCTGATGTCGCGATCGTTGACCTTGATATGCCCAGAGCGTCAGGCTTGGAAGTACTGTCCATTGCCGCATCTCGGCACTCGGGCCTGCCGGTGATCATGCTTAGCGGTGTGGGGGAGGCTGCAGACGCTGTCGCAGCACTGAAGAGAGGTGCGTTCGACTATATTACGAAGCCATTCGAGCCCGACGAACTGGTGTCTCGCGTCCGCGAGGCGTTGCGAGTATCCAGGCTCGAGTCGGACAACGAATCGCTCAAGACTGCTCAGGCTGAGTCGGCAGAGCCTGTTGCGATGGTCGCTGAAGCGCCCGCGTCCGTTGCTCTTCTCGAGCGAGCGGATCGATGTGCGGGCGTGGACTCTACAGTCTTGATCACTGGCCCGAGTGGTACCGGCAAGAGTCGAATCGCGCGTTATGTCCACCAGAAAAGTCCGCGTGCGTGCGGGCGCTTTGTTTCGGTCAACTGTGCCGCGTTACCGCGAGAACTGATCGAGTCTGAGTTGTTTGGCCATGAGAAAGGAGCGTTCACCGGGGCAACGCAGAGCCGGGCCGGTCGATTTGAGATGGCTGCTGGTGGAACTCTGTTCCTCGACGAAGTTGGCGAGTTGCCGCTTGATCTTCAGCCCAAGCTGTTAAGTGCAATCCAGGACCGGGTCATCTCCCGTGTGGGCTCTTCGGAGACGATCTCGGTCGATGTGCGACTGATCGCAGCGACGAACCGCGATCTGCACGAAGCAGTGGGGGATAGATCCTTCCGAGAAGATCTGTTTTACCGTCTGAATGTCCTCACACTGGAGATACCTGCGCTGCGTACGCGGCCTGAGGACATACTTCCGATCGCAGATTCAGTGGTTGCGAGTCTTGCGACGAAGCTCGGGATCGCGAAGCCCGCTCTTGCGATATCGGCGCGCGATGCGTTGCTGCAGCACCGCTGGCCCGGTAACGTCCGCGAACTTGAGAACGTGCTTGAGCGTGCGATGGTGTTTGCGTCAGCGGATGAGTTGGCGGCTGCAGATTTTGGACAACTGGGCTCACATGATTCCGCGATTCGCGATGATGATCTAGTGGGCCTGACCC
>WUAK01000391.1 GCA_009827205.1 Phycisphaeraceae bacterium
CTCTTCCGTTCTGGCGACGGGACCTTGGACATCTCTATTAGCGGACGCAGCCCGTTCGATCAAATCGGTTAGGACCGGGTCATCAAACTGGTCCCACCACGCGGACAACGAGCCGCTCTGGGCGTGCAAGAGTTGGTCGTCCGGAGCGTTCCACTCTGTCGATACGGGAGTATCGGGGGCTGAGAAGTTCGGACCGACTGTGCAAGCCGACAACACGATTGTGAGACACAATCCATAAGCGGTATATAGTGCGGAGCAATAGTTCACGGTGACACCTCCGAGGGATGGTCAGGAATGGCGCGTGCCGCTTCGTCGCCCTGGGGCGTGGCGAGCATGCGAGCGACAAGGAGTCCGAGGAAGAACACTCCGGTGATCGCCTCGATTGTGGCGGCGGCCTGGGCTGGCTCGGTTCTCGGCGTGACATCGCCATATCCGAGGGTCGTGAGTGTGATGTAGCTGAAGTAGACGAGCTCGCCCCAGTCGAGTTCCCCTTCGCCGGGTGATGTATACGACGACTGATCAATCAGCGTGAACAACGCGTGCACGCCGCTCCACGCAAGGCCGACGAGCAGGTACGCCGAAGCAGCTGCGAGGAGCCGGTCATCAGTAAGGCATGCATGCCTCGACGCGTACCGCAACGAGTGCCATGCGACATATGTGAAGAATGGGACGCTGGCACATGCCGACACGAGTTCGGCGCGAGGGGCATTGGACTGATGGGTGAACGCGGCAAAGACCGCGTGGGCACTAACACCGATGGCACCGAGTACCGCTGCAATGACGATGTGATTGCCCGTGCCACGGAGTGTCAGAACTCCTGACACAATGAGAGCGAGCATCAGGACGCCGACCGCGGCGTCGCCGGGCAAGCCATCCGGTAGGGCCGGATACAAAACGAGCAACGCTCCCGTGGTGCAGATCAACGGCAGGGCTGGATAGCGGCGTGTTCCGAATATGCCCGAACTCATGATGCCGACTCCGCTGCGGGCCGAGCGCTGTAGAATGTGATGTACAGGGTCGGAACGAAGAGGAGTGTCAGCACGGTCGCGAATGTCAGCCCGAACATGATCGCGATCGCCATGCCCTGGAAGAACACATCTGTGATCAACGGGAGCATCCCGAGCACTGTCGTTGCCGCGGCCATCATGACGGGACGCATACGGCTGACCCCGGAGTCAATCACGGCGTCATAGGTGTCCATTCCATTGGACAGATTCAAGTTGATTTGGTCGATCAGCACAATCGCGTTCTTGATGAGCATACCCGATAGACTGAGCGCCCCGAGGAACGCCATGAAGCCGAAAGGGAGATTGAAGAGCAAGAGGCCGGCCGTCACGCCGATAAGGGCGAGCGGCACCGTCAGCCAGATGATCAGTGGCTGGCGAATGTTGTTGAACAACCCAATGACGATGAGCACCATGATCCCGACGAACACGGGGATGCTGTTCGCCAATGCGCCGATCGCGTTGCTAGAGTCCTCGTATTCACCGCCCCAGACAAGCCGATACTCGGAGCTCAACTCGCCTGAGGCTCGCTTGGCTTCGAACATCGACTCTACCTTGGGAGCCACCGCGTTCCAGAGCACGCTAGTTTCACCCGAGACCTGGTCAGCATGGAGCGTAATGGTCCTAACTCGGTTGCGGCGACGGATGATTGGCTCTTCCCACTCAGTCTCAAATCCTGTGAGCACCTGACGGATGGGGATGTTCGCATTCGCGGCTGGAGAGAAGATGCTCAGATTCTCGATGTTGACAATCTCGCCACGCTCATCTGCTGGCGCTCTCGTAATAACCTCGAGCAGCCGATCCTCACTAGTGCCGTCAACATCGCGGAATACCCCTACTTGGAGTCCCTGGAACCCGGCGCGAATGCGGGCGGCAATCATTGGGCGGGTGATCCCGTTGCGACGCGCCCGTTCCTCATCGAGTACGGGTACACTCACCTTCTCGCGGTTCCGCCAGTCAGATCGCACGTACTTAGTTGCGGGATCGCTCGCGATGATCTCCGAAGCTTCCGCGGCGATAGATCGGAGGGTGTCAGCATCCGGGCCGGAGATACGAACCTGGATGTTGCCCCCTTTGCCGGGACCAATCTTGAACCGTTTTCCATATACCAGAGCCTCCGGCAGGTTCTCTCTAGACCACGCCTCGATTTCTGCGATGTCCCGATCGATATCATCGAAGTCGAATACATTCACGATAAGCTGTGCGTACGCAGCGTTGGGCTGCTCGGGCGTATATACGAGTTTGAAGCGAGCCCCACCCTCTCCCACATGGCTCGCGACGGTCCTGGTATTCTCGCGATTCAACACAAATGAGGCCAGGCGACTGGCGGCATCATCCGTACTGTCGATGTGCGTCCCCTGAGGCATCCAGAGATCGACGGTGAACTGTGGACTGGACGAAGCAGGGAAGAATCCGTTGGGGAGTTTCGTGAAGCCGTAGATCGATGCAGCGAACATAGCACCGACG
>WUAK01000392.1 GCA_009827205.1 Phycisphaeraceae bacterium
AATACCGCACTCCCTTTACCATTACGTACAATGACACCCTGTACCTTGGAATGTACGGCCGACAGTGTGGAGAGTGGAATGGGAAACACACTGCCAGCCGTACTGCTCGACCAATCAATCACAACCTTGAGAATAACCATGAATCCAAGCACTGAAATCGGATGACAAGCACTCGCCGTCTCCGTTTTGATCACATTCTGGCGCATTGGAATTGTAAGCCAGGATCCATGCTGTGAAATCGGATGGATCTAGCACTCCGTCGCTATTTACATCAGCAGAACACCCGCCGCCATCACCCGGCGTAAGAAGAACCGTACCACTTAACGCATCTGGTACAGTTGCTGATATACAGAACAAAACATCGTTGAAGTCTTCATCGCTCTCATAGTTGCCAAAGTTTGCCGTTCTTTCACTTCTGTGCAAATCCTCAAATCCCATCACGATACTCGTTTTGGTTTCATCATGAAAGAGCATTGCCACATGTCGCGTTCTGTCGAAGAAACCCAATCCCGATCCGTCGTCAGCGGGATCTGCTTCTGGATTGAGTCGATCTGTAGTGTAAAACACAGCCCCCCCGGTATCTGGCTGACCAAATCCTCGTACAGTCCCGTCGTCCCAGCCGTCCTGAACAAGAAAGAACCCGATTCGTTGACCCGCTTCAAATTCTCGGCCATCCCCGATCTCAATGGCATCACCAGACAACAATGGTCCGCCATAGTTCTGCTTTGCTGCTGCTGGAAATACCATACCGATCTCGACACCCGGAATCGCATCGAGTTCTCCGAGCGAGATAACTCCACTTCCATCACTATCGATGACTCCCTTGCTCAACCCAGCGAGAGCTCCTTCTGGATAGACGTAGTAGCCAAGTGAGTTTAAGTAGGTAGCGCCCTCATCGAAGAATGTCACAATGACCCGCGTTGTCTCACCGATGATCAAGTCAGGGTCATAAATTGGGTTCATAAACTCGGCATCTACGTTTGTACGCTCAGGAAGATACGTATCTAGTAGATCTGATTCATCTAACCCACACGCGCCAGTATTTGCGAATATGCCCGGTGGTATTGGTGAAAATGCAGGAGGTGTTGTCGGCACAGGCGTGCTCGAGATTGCCTCAGGAGGATCGCTTGTCACGAGAAATACGGCATCATTAAAATCTTCATCACTGTTGAGGTTGTAATCGTTTTGTGTACGGTCAGTGCGATGTAGATCCTCGATTCCCAGCAGCAGCTTCTCTTGATCAAGGTCGACAAATAGCATCGCAGCGTGCCTGCTCTTAGTCGCAGCGCTATCCGCACCGACTCCATCGCTGTCAGAGGATTCTCCATTTAGCATATCAATGGTGTAGTGCACCGTCCGCTGCATCTGATTAGACCATCCATTAACAGACCCATTAGACCATGCATTTTGGATAAGGAAAAAGCCAACCCTCGTTCCTGCCTGGATTAGATTGCCCTCATCGAGATCAATTGAGTCTCCGGGCATCAGATAGCCGCCGCCAGAGACTTCTGAACAATTTGGGAAGACTAGCTGTGTTGAGAGCACACCAGGTATCGCTAACAGCTCATCCAACGATATACCGGGGATCCCATCCGTATTAACTTCTCCGTGGGTAAGGTCATCAAAGGTGGCAGGTAAATACACGAAGCTTCCAAGTGTGTTGCGATAGCCTGCACCTTCATCAACGAACGTCACTCGTACATGCGCATCCTGGCTGATGTACACGTTGGGGTCATAGGCGGGGTCAAGAAATTCTGCCCCGACGGCTCGCGACTCGGGCAGGCTGCGGTCGACGGTCGCGCGCATGTCCGCATCGATCTCGACGAATTCCATACCCGCAGGTGGGTCATCGATCGGCTGAGACATACACATACCGGCAACAGACAGCAACGGAACTGTCTTTGAAAACCAGTTCATCTCACTTCTCCTTATACACTGGCGACTACAATCGCCTGTGACCGCACGCGGGTAATCCGCGTCCGCAGTCGTAATACAAACACAACAACCACAGCCACCTCGCTCAGTGCGGCAGCCCAGACAATCCCCGTGACCCCCAACGTCGCTCCGCCAATGAGCATGCCAACCACGGCGACCGCAGCACCGCACCAGCGAACAGCAGCGCACCAGCCGCTTCGCCCGGCGGCCTGATGGGCGACCACGAGAAGCGAACCGACGCACCACGTCAATGCCCACGCCACGAGCGGCCCAACCAGCGCTCCGGCGTCCGAATACCTGGCCCCGTACACAAGCTCGATGCACACAGGTGCCGTAATGTGAGCACACAACGATCCGGCTGTGATCAGAGCAATCGTTCCAACAATCCACTTCGGCCGAACTACAGCCGCGATGCTCGCTTCATTGCACAAGGTAATTCTGGGCAGCAGCGGCGCCCGCACCGCGCCACCGACGAGCCTGACAGGGGCAGCGAACGAATTTGCAATGCCGTACATCGCCACTACTCCGGGAGTGAC
>WUAK01000393.1 GCA_009827205.1 Phycisphaeraceae bacterium
CGACGGCAGTGAAGAATTGAGGCATGTCCCCGTCGAGGCTTGGGCGCGCACGAGCGTGTTCCCCGTCCGCTGGGACTCGGGAGGCAAGTCCATCGCACGTGTCGAGCTTGACCCCGAGAAGTGGCTCCCTGACTACGACCGTGGAAACAACGTCTTCGAGGCTGCGACCGATGATGAGGGCGAGGTGCTCGACAAGCGTGACCCACGCAACGTGCCCAGCACGAGGGATACGTCTGAGAGCAAGAAGAAGCAGTGAGCCTCAGAACGAGATCAGGTATCCGTTGATGAGCACCAGGATCAGCGCGTAGACGCCGGCGACGAGGTCGTCGATCAGCACACCCCAGCCCGCTGGCAGCTTCTGGATCTGCCTCGCCGGGGGCGGCTTGATGATGTCAAACAGGCGGAACGCGAGGAAGCAGCCTCCCATCGTGAGCATCGCCGCCCACCAGGTGTCAGTGGCCCCTGCGGGGACGAACGCGAGCCCGATCAGTGGGATGCACTGACCGGCCGTCTCGTCGGCGACGATATTGCCGTGGTCTTTCTTCCCGAAGACCGCCTCGGCGATGTCGCCCTGGATCACGCACGCCGCGCTGAAGACGAGCATGATCACGATCAGGAAGAGTTGATACAACCATGATGTCGGCGCAAACCCTGCAAGCACAAGCAGATAGGCAACAGCGGGGGGCGGGAGCGAGCCCCATGTGCCCGGGGCCGGGCGGAGATGGCCCAGCCCGAAGGTCGTCAGCATCGGAAGTCGTGGTGTATGCATGGGTTACGGCTTCCTCGTCGCGGTCATCGCGCTCGTGATGTACGGCAGGGCACTGATCGCTGTTACCAGCGTCGTCGTCCAGGCGAGCACATCGATAACAAGATTTCTGTTGGGCTCGTTCAGTCCCTTCAATGCGAGCAGCAGCAGAATGAGAGGGATCGAGACAGACTGAAGGACCATCTTCGTCTTGCCCGACCAGTTCGCCGAGGCGTCTATACCCTCGGATTCGAGCATGCCACGCAGACTCGTGACGAGCAGCTCGCGGGTGATGATGACGATGACCATCCAACCTGTGAACCCCGCGGCGTGATCGAATGCTGGACCCGCGAGCAGGATCAGTGTCCCGATGATGAGGATCTTGTCCGCTAAAGGGTCCATGATCCGGCCAAACCGCGTAATCGCGTTCCATTTGCGAGCAAGAAAGCCGTCGAGAGCATCGGTGACCGCGGCAGCGATGAAGAGACACGCGGCGGCAATCAATTGAGACTTGTTCTCGGTGATGCCTTCGAGCGAGAGCAGCACGAACACTCCAACCGACAGCGCAAGTCTCACCCCAACAAGGGCGTTGGGTGTGTGGAGTTTGGCGCCCGAGGCTCTCGGGTTGGAATCGTTGGGCGTCAAGGTTCGATGGTATCGACCAGAGAGCGCGATCGGGGCCAGATCGTCGGTTGAAGGGCCTCTCGGCACTTCCTATCCTCAGCACACTCGATCGGGCGGATGTCGCTCGGTCTGTTTTGAGGTTCGAGCACCTCCCGACGTGATGCGTCCGGGTCCCGCTGATGCGAGGCCGGGCCGCGGTGGGGCGGGTCCGAGTCGCCCGGCGGGGGCGGCAGCAAGGGGCGCAGCGAGCGTGGAATCGGTGATCAGCCCGATCATTCTTTATGCGATGATCGCACTCGGGGCCGTGGGCGTGCTGCTGGCGCTGCCCAGGGCCAGGGCAAGCTTCGCGCTCCCGGGCTTTCTCATCGGCGCAACCGCCGGCGGGGTCGTGATCGCGGCTCTGGGTTCGAAAGCGCTCGCCGACGGCGGCAACCTGCCCAACATGTACTTCTATGTGTTTGGCTTCATCGCGCTGGCCGCGGCGCTGCGCGTCGTGACGCACCCGAGGCCCGTGTACTCGGCGCTCTACTTCATCCTGACGATTCTTGCGACGTGCGGCTTGTTCCTGATCCTGTCCGCCGAGTTCATGGCGTTTGCGCTCGTGATCATCTACGCCGGCGCGATCCTCATTACGTATCTCTTTGTCATCATGCTCGCGACGCAGGCACCGACCGAAGAGATGGTCGAGAACCAGCCCGCGTTTGATCGCGTGGCGCGCGAGCCGGTGCTGGCCACCATATCGGGATTCCTGATGCTCGCTGTGCTCTCGACACTCCTGGCGCAGGGCGTGCCCACACTCAAGACGCCCCCGGCTCCCGAGTCCGACGCGCTGCTGGCTGAGCTTCCGCTGCGTATCGAGCGTTCGCTCCGCGAGCTCAACACGCTCGGCGAAGACGGCGGCATCCTGCCGACCGAGTCGCTCGCCCGCGAGGTGATGCAGGACGGCTCCGCTGGTCAGTACATCATCGATGTCCCGAACCGCACCGTGACGGTGCAGGTCGATGCCGAGGGCGGAGCAAGCCGTGTCGTGAGCTGGCCCGAAGACTTGGCGCTGACCAACACCGAGGGCGCTGGTTACGAGCTGATCAAGGCGC
>WUAK01000394.1 GCA_009827205.1 Phycisphaeraceae bacterium
GCTTCATCGATCAGGATCGGTTCACCCGAGGGATCTGCGGGGTCGATGCCAAACTCGAATTTGGTGTCGGCGATGATGATCCCACGCTGACGGGCGTAGTCGGATGCCTTGGCGTAGATCTCAAGCGACAGACGCCTGACCTGCTCGAGGCGCGCATCACCGATGATCTCTGCGGCCCGTTCTTCCGAAATGTTCTCGTCGTGCTCGCCCTGCTCGGCCTTGGTCGCAGGGGTGAAGATCGGCTCAGGGAGCTTGGCGCATCGTGCGAGGCCAGCTGGGAGCGGGTGGCCGCAGATCGAGCCGGTTTCTTGGTAATCCTTCCAGCCAGACCCCTCGATGTATCCCCTGACCACGCACTCGACTGGGAGCACCTCGCACCGCCGGCCGATGGTGACCCGACCTTCAAGCTGATCGCGTGTTGTCCCGCCGGGTTTGAATGCCGAATCGGGCAGGTCACTTTGGTCTGTCGAAAGCACATGGGACTTGCATATGCCCTGGTTCTCGATCCATCGGAGCCAGAAAGCAGCGACGGCTGTCAGGAGCTTTCCCTTGCCCGGTACGGGGGTCGGCAGGATGACATCGAAGGCTGAGAGCCTGTCAGAAGCGACCATCAGCAGCCTGTCCACACCGGCCGGGTCGGGCCCAAGCTGGTAGACATCCCTTACTTTGCCGCGGGTGCCCGGCAACTCGAGATCCGATTGAAAGAGGCTGCCCATGTTTCCCAGCGAGTCCTTTGATGACGAGGCTCGAAAGCAGATATCGTACGATTGCAGGGTCCACCCCCTCGGACGCCCGCCCCGGGCGGCCCGGCGGGTCAATGATGCCCGGGAGGACGCAGAAGGCGATGCTCAGCTTTGCAGTCTTTGACAGTACGGGCCCCGCTGGTGAATGGTCCACAGCAGACTCTCACGTCTTCGGCCAGGACGAGGTGCCCGTGCCCGCCGAGGTCCGTGCCGAGCCAGGCCGGATCGTGTGCGAGAAGCACTCAGCCGAGGCCGCCGGGCTGGCAACGATCTTCCCGCCGGTCGATGAGAGTTCGGGCTGCCCGCTGTTCCTCCAGACCTGCTTGCTGCCTGAACGCGACGAGCCCTACCTGCTCAGCCTCGAGCTCGCCCGTCAGCGGATCATGACCCTGTTCAACAAGCTCGAGGATTGGTCGCTGACCGATCTACCCACCGACCACCCAGCGATGGCTGCGATCGACGGCGCGAGGCAGGCGTTCACCAAAGCGCTTGTCAGCCACCGACTCAACCGGGGCGGCGATGGCTCGTACTCAGCAGAAGCAGACAGGCTCTCACGCGAGGCGCTCGAACTCGCACTCAAAGCCAGCGGTGCACTCGTGGCTGCCCAAACCGAGCGAGCGCTGCCCGATCGCGTGTCCGGCGCGACGTACGCCAACGCCGTGGGAAAGGATCTCTCGGAAGGTCCGCTCTCTGGACCAGCGGTCAAGAGCCCGAACGACACTGGGCTCGTGCTTCCTGTGAAGCCAGCGGTCTCGGTGGGGCTCAATCCCGTTCAGTTCTCAGAGCCACTGCAGAAGCTCGTGACCGATGGCTGCGACTTCATCGCGCTGCCCACACGCTGGCGGGACATGGAACCCGACGAGGGCAAGTATGCGTTTGGACCCACCGATCGTTGGATCGAATGGGCCGTGCGCCAAGCAAAGATGCCGGTCTCGGCTGGACCCGTCGTCGATCTCGGACGCTCGAACGTTCCCGATTGGCTCTACATCTGGGAGCACGACTACGAAACGCTCCGCGAAGTTGTCTATGAGCATGTCAAGAACGTCATCACGCGCTACCGGAGGACCGTGCCCCGGTGGACGGTTCTCAGTGGGCTCAACCGCAACGAAAACTTCCAGCTCAGCTTCGAACAGATGATGGATCTGACGCGGATGACGATGCTGCTTGCCAGGAAGCTGCACCCGCAGGGCAAGATGCAGATCGAGGTTCTGCACCCGTTCAGCGGCGAGCCCGGGCACCGTCCCCGCTCGCTGCCCGGGGCGCTCTACGCCGAGATGGTCCAGCAGGCGGGCATCGGTGTCGATGCGTGGGCTGTGCGCCTCGAACTCGACAGGCCACGCCCCGGCATGATGCGTCGCGATCTGATGGCGCTCTCGTCGGCGCTCGACCGCTACGCGCTTCTCGACAGGCCGATCGCGGTCACCGCGGTCAGCAGAGCGCAAGAGCCAGGCGCAGCCGAGATGAACGAGGAAGACGCAACCTGGCTGCGCATGGCGATGGAGTTGATCGTGAGCAAGCCCAGCGTCATGAGCTTCGTCTGGCAGGAGCAGGAACTCCCGCCCGGCGCCAAGGGCCCGATGCCCGGCAGCCTCATCGACGCGACGGGTCAGCCCAAGCCCGCGATTCGTCACGCGATCGCGCTCCGC
>WUAK01000395.1 GCA_009827205.1 Phycisphaeraceae bacterium
ATGCTCAGATTCTGATTGCGATACTTCGGAAGCAACCGCGTGAGAATCCGGGTGATTTGGTGCCGCTGCTTGGGTTGCTGGTGTTGTTTCGGCAGCCGGCGCAGCGACTTTGTTGCTTAGTGACGCGGCAATCGTCGCGGCGTCGGCATCGCCAGGAAGAAGGTGGACCGGGCTCAACCCCATGTGCTGACGGTCGTCATCAACCACAAAGGAAGCACGACACATCGGACAGAGCTTGGCGATGGGCATCACCGGTGCGTGACACGAGTGGCACTCGCCCAGCAGATGCGCGATGCCCGGGGCGTTCCTGGCAAAGGTCCAGAACTGGCGCGTTGCCGGGCCCCGGATGACCGTTTCAGGCTTGATCTTGCCTCTTTGAATCATCTTGACGAGCGTCGAGTATGAGCAGCCTGGCTGGAAGGGCTTGGAGACATCGCGAATGAACCACGGGCCCATCGCGTTCTGAGACCGCTGGCGGGAAAGCAAGTCGAAATAGCCACCACAGTTGCTGCACTGCTTCTGGTGGGTGCTCAGCGAGCCGCAGTAAGGGCACAGAACCATTGTCGGCGCCATGCTTTGCGGATGCTCAGGTCTGTCTTGGCCCTTCTTGGCTCCCTGTGGAGCGGACTGATCAGGTTGGGGCGTTGGCTGGTCCACACATATCCCTTCGCTTGACGCGTCGCGGGCTGGACGCTCTGATCGTGTATGACGATTTCCCGCAACGTGCTTCGCTGCCTGCCCTTGCTCCTCTGCTACGCCAGCATATCCGGGTGCAGCGGGCCGAGTGTCGGGGAATCCATGATCAGGTCTCAATCCAGCGCGGAAAGGACATCCCAGCCCGCCAGACCAGCGATCCTGATTGCAAATTCTGCGCTGAGTCGCGACGCGCTCTGGCCTTTGCTCGCCGAACTCGCCGGGAAGGAGGCAATCCGTGAGGCAGTCCTCGACCACGCGGTCTCAACGGAGTTGATCAGAAACGGGTTGTCGATCACAGAGGAAGATGTCGAAGCAGAGCGATCTAGACTGAGGACACGCCTGGCTCCGGACGCTGAAGAAGAAACAGCCAATGAGATCATGGGCCGTGTGCTTGATCGCAGAGGGATCGGGCCTGCTCGTCTCGGCGCACTGCTCAAACGCAACGCGGGCATGCGCAGGCTGATTGCCGACGAAGCCGAGCCCACTGCAGAGATGCTTGAACTCGCACACAAGATCCGTTACGGCAGACAGCTTGAAACTCGCATGATTGTTGTACAGACGTCAGCGGCGGCGCAGCTTGCCGTCACCGAAATCCGTAACCGTTCGGATGAACTCGGGCTCAAGCTCGCATTCGCAGAGGTCGCCAGCGAGCGATCGGTTGATAGGTCTGCGAGCCTCGGGGGTGACCTCGGCCCGATCAGTCCCGACGATCCCGGGCTGCCCGTCTCAGTCCGAGGCGTGCTTGCAGTTCTTGACCCGATGACACTCTCGGACATTATCGCACTTGACAGCGGATTCGCGGTCCTGCTCATCGAACAGGAGATCCCCGCACAAGAAACAACACTCGAAGAGGTCTACGACGAGATCTCGGTAGAAGTGCGTGAAAGACAGGAACGGCTTCTCATGGACCGGCTCGCGGATCAATTGCTTCGTGAGTATGCGCCGAGCGTGCTCGATGCTTCGCTGCGTTGGAGCTGGGAACGCTAACGCGCTCTAGCGAGCAATCTCGACGGCTCTCGTCTCGCGGAGCACCGTGACTCGGATCTCGCCCGGGAACGTCATCTCTGTGCTCACACGCTTGGCGATTCGATCGGCCACGAGGTAAGCCTCGTCGTCGCTGATCTTCTTGGCGTCGACCATGACCCGGACTTCTCTGCCCGCCTGGATCGCATAGGCCTCGTTCACGCCGCTCTCACCGAGTGCGATGTCCTGGAGCTCTGTGAGACGCTGGATGTAGCGTTCCATCGACTCGCGGCGTGCACCGGGCCTGGCGCTGCTAATCGCATCTGCGGCCATCACGATTGGTGTGTAGAAGCTGGTCGAAGGAATATCCGCGTGATGCCCGCCGATCACGTTGAGTATGGGTTCTTTCTCACCGTGCTGCTTGGCGAAAGCCATACCGATCGCCGGGTGGCCGCCTTCCTGCTCGTGGTCCATCGCTTTGCCGATGTCGTGCAGGTATCCGGCACGTCTGGCGATCGTGCCATCGAGGCCGAGTTGGTCCGCAATGATCTGGCTGAAGTACGCGACCTCGATCGAGTGTCGCAGTACATTCTGACCAAAGCTCGTGCGGAAATGCAGCTTGCCCATCGCCTCAGAGACCTTCGGGTGAAGCCCACGAAGGTTGACCTCGATCGAAGCGTCCTTGCCCGCCTTGCCGACCTGCTGGCCGTTTTCGTCGCTGACCTTCTGGACCACTTCTTCGCTCCGCGTTGGGTGCATC
>WUAK01000396.1 GCA_009827205.1 Phycisphaeraceae bacterium
CGGCGTGCATGCGGCACAAGCCCTCGCCTGCCTTTGTGAGCTTGGACTTGTCGGGCACATCGACGAGCTTAAGTCTCGCCACGACATCGCCGTCCTGCGTGATCGTGCCGTCGGTCGAGATCAGCACGTCCTTGTTGTCGTCGAGGAAGATCGGGCTGTTGGCGATGTCGAGCACAGGCTTGCCCGAGGAAGTCATCACGAGCTTGCCCGAGCTGTCGAGCCCGAGCCTGCCGTCGCGAGTCAGGCTGAACTCCGCGGTCTCGCCGCTGTTGTTGCCCTGCACCGCGAGAAAGCCCTCGCCCGAGATTGCGACATCGAACATGTTGCCCGAGTCGCGCAGCGAGCCCTGGGAGAAGTCGGTCCGGGTCGGCGCCAGCTGCACGCCCGCGCCGAGCTGCTCGAGCAGCGGGTTCGAGTCGAGGTGGGGGAGGTTGTCCTCGATCCGTACCGCGTCGCGCTGCCTTGTATAGGGGGTTTGGGGCTTGAACCCGATCGTGTTCACGTTTGCGAGGTTGTTGGTGAGCGTGTCCATGCGGTACATGCTCGTCAGCGCGCCCGAGGACGAGATGTGCATGCCGTAATTCATGCCGCGTCTCCGTCTGTCTCGCTCCCTGGGAGCGCAGCCAGTGCGCTTCGGAGCGCATGGGCCTGGTCAGCCGGGAAGGGGATCGACGAGCGATCGGGGTCCGAGGCCATGACGTGGGCTCGGTTGATAAGTACTTTGCCTAGCTCACCTTGCGCAAGTAGAGCCCCGGCTTGTGAGCCGCTGAGCCTGTTGCGGACGTCGTACGGATCGGCCTGCACCATCGCTGCGCGTTCCTCCCTGTGGGCACCTGCCCAAGGGGGATCAACGCAACTGGCGTGCCTGCCTGTGTGAGCGGTTCAGATCCGCTCAGCGGGGTTGGTCAGCTCGGAATCCGTCGCGTCGCCCGTGTTCACCACACCCGCGGGCTCGAAGAGCATGACCGAGCACTCCTCCTCGGCGACCGGTCTGTGCTCGACGCCTCTGGGCACAACGATCATCTCGCCCTCAGTCAGTTCGACCGACGTGTCGCGGAACTCCATCACGAACGAGCCCGAGACGACGAGGAACATCTCGTCTTCGTTCGCGTGGCTGTGCCAGTCGAACGCGCCCTTGAATTTGGCGAGCCTGACCTCCTGCCCGTTGAGCTCGGCGATGATCTTGGGCGACCAGTGCTCGCTGAACCGCGAGAGCTTCTCCGCGATGTTCACCTTCTGCATCACCAGACTCCTCAATCAATCAGGTGCAGCTCGTTGGGCAGCTCGTCCATGTTCTTCTTGGGCGAGGGCACGTGCGGCGCAAGAATCTCGCCCGCCTGGATGATCGCGTCGCGCAGCGCAGCGGGCAGCCTGTTCGCGTGCATGCCCTCGCGGATCGCCTCGCGGACGGGGAGCAGCTCGCCGCTCTCCTTGACGCGTTCGACCGCGTCGTCGGGCACGATCATCACCATCTTCTCAAAGAGCGAGACATAGATCAGCACGCCCACCTGTTCTTTCGTACTCCTGACGCGCAAACGCTGGAACCAGCTCGGGCCCATACGCTCGACGTGCCTGCGGAGCCTCTTCTTGCCCGCCGCGAGCCTGACGATCGCCGGGTTCGTGTCGGCGATCGCCGTGCACACCGCAAAGACCAGGATCAGGAGCCCCAGGATCAGCCCCGGGTGCATGTGCGTCTCGCGGGGGAAGATCCACTCGCCCTTTGGGTCGCCGAAGATCCACATCGCGACCAGCGTGACGGCGACGGCGACCGAGAGCCCGAACACGTCCGCCACCCGCGCATACCCGCCCGACCTCGCCGCGACGACAACCACGATCTCCGCGCCGGTCTTCTGCTCGGCATCAAAGATCGCGTCCTCGACTGAGGCTTTGTCCGCGTCGGTGAAGAGGTGGGTGGGGCGGGGCATACCTTATAGTAGGATGACGCCGTCGTTTGCGTTCATGCTCGCTGGCATGGCTAGGAGGTGCATTTGATTTATCCAATCACCTCACATAATTTCGTATCCACTTTTGAACTCGATGATCACTCTTTTGCAGCTCGTTCGGATGTATCTATCAAGTTTTATCTGTGCGCGAATTCGGCAGATTTGATATCCATGGCCGCCAGTTTTATTCTAATATTGTTTGGATACTTTAATATTATTGGATACAAGTACTCGGCCGAAAGCTTGTATGTTCTTGGTGCAGTTGGCTTATTTCAGACGACATACTCGATCATAAAGCGTGCACGTTTGATCACTAGATCTCGTCGATATGAGATCGCCAGAGTGGATTTTGATGTTATTACGCAGTCATCTGACCCAATAAAGAGATCGGGCCTCTTTGTAGGTTGGCTTAGTGTATATACCCGCTGTACTGCGGTAGCAAGAAGTCCTTTCAAAGCATTGAGATCGGAAGAGCG